>JAQWGO010000096.1 GCA_029238175.1 Henriciella sp.
TATTGCCTGCCTGCACCACCGCCAAGACTTTCGTTAAAGACGCAAACGCTGCTGTGCGGGCCATTCCAAGACCCCACCTTATTGGGTTGGACCCTGAGCCGTACCCTGTCGGCGCTGAAGGTTTGGTTGAATACTGCAAAGCGATCAAACTGCGCTATGAGTATGGCCGCGACATGGTCGGGCACGGCAACAAACTGCTTGAGCGCGGCAAAAAGCAAGTCAATGCAGGCTCATTCAGCATCCGCAGCGGCGAAGACAAAGTCACGGCTGCTGAAACCATGCTCAGCAAGGCCCGCCATGAACTTAGCTTGAAAATTGGCGACACGCGCGCTGATACGTATGATTTTGAGCTTTTGAATGACCCAAAACGCTTCTCCCGCATCCAGAACAATCTGGATAATGGACTACGGGCCATGAGACGCGGGAAAGAGCTGATTGAGATCGGCGAGCGCCGCGTAAAAGAAGGCCGCGAACAAATAGACTCCGGCATCACTTCCATCCGCGAAGGCCAAGATGCGATGCAAGATGACGAAGGTCGCTGCGCCAACCTGAGTCAATAAGTAAATGCATCACAAATCCGTGATTAATTAAGTAAAAATTTCACAAAAGACTTACTATTCATTAGTGTTCATTTACTTTTGTTGGGCCTATCTATTCTGTGAAGCAATGAACAGAAAAGGCTTGATCATGAGTGATTCAGCACGCCGTCTCATTTTAATTGCCAGCACCGCGCTCGTCCTAAGTGCGTGTAGCGGAGGCGAGGAAGCCACCCAAAATATCGGTGGCGTCCCTCCTCAAGGCCAGTCCGGCTCTCCGATCCCACCCTCGCCTCCTCCACCTCCACCTGAAGAACCTCATGACACAGGTGCGGCCGAAGCCAGCTTCACCAAAATTCGAAACCAGCGAGAAGCCTCGCGATTTCTGTCGCGCACAACTTTTGGAGGAACTAAAACTCAGTTGGATGCGCTCAGCGGAACAGATGCTGTCGAGTTCCTAAAAGCTGAATTCGAAAAACCAGCCAGTCTGACACTTCCAAGTGTTCTCACGGTCCCGCGCAACGAGAATGGTAACTTACCGGGTTCTGCAGCATCAGACGTCTATTGGGATCAAATCATCACCGCAGACGACCAATTGCGCCAGCGGATGGCCTTCACCCTGTCGCAAATTGTCGTTTATTCAGACATAGCCGTCGCTGACTCATCCCAACGCGCATATTATCAAGATATTTTAATTCGTAACGCCTTCGGCAATTATCGCGATCTCCTTCAGGATATAACCTACTCACCGGCCATGGCCAATTGGCTGACCTATCTGCGAAACCAAAAAGGTGATCCGCGCACAGGGCGTATGCCTGACGAAAATTATGCCCGTGAAATACTTCAGCTCTTTTCTATTGGTCTATTCGAAATGTACCCGGATGGCTCACCTCGGCTTGATGCGCAAGGCAAAGAAATCCCAACTTATGACAATGAAGATGTTGTCGGACTTGCTCGCGTCTTCACTGGATTGTCCTACGACGTCGGCCCCGGCAGCAGCTTCTGGGACAATTCCGAAGAGGCGAACCGCCAACCGTTAAAAATGTTCCCCGACAGGCATTCTGAGCTTGAGAAAACCTTCTTGGGTACGACGATCCCGGCAGGTACGGATGGTGACGAGAGTATCAGCATAGCACTCGATACGATCTTTGATCACCCAAACCTCGCGCCGTTCCTTGCCCGTCAACTTATTCAACGCTTTACTGAATCAAGTCCTTCTCCAAGCTATATTCGCCGCGTTGCTCAAGCATTTGAACGGGGCACATATACAACAAATTCAGGTGAGAAATTCGGCAGCACCGGACGGGGCGACCTCGAAGCAACCTTGGCTGCGGTGTTACTTGATGAAAGCTTATACAAAGACCGCACGAACGAACCTGAAACCGTAACGAACGGAAAAGTTCGAGAACCTATTTTGCGCTTCACTCACTGGGCCAGAGCCTTCAATGTTACAAACATACATTCCAATAATGAGGCACGTCTTACGATGACGGTGGACCCTGTAAATGCAATTGGCCAACATCCCATACGGTCACCCTCAGTGTTTAACTTCTATCGTCCTGGATATATCGCACCCGGCACGCTTACGGGTGACCGCAACATGACTGCACCAGAATTTCAAATCGTCAACGAAAGTACCGCGATCGGTTACTTGAATTTCATGACGGACTTTACCTTCGATCGAACACCGCAAAGGGACCAAGAACTTCAGAGCTTCCTACCTGATTACACCGAAGAACTGGCTCTTGTAGATACGCCAGAGGACCTCGTTCGGTATCTCGACACCCTGCTGACAGGGCAACGTATGCCAGAAGAAGAGATCAATGAAATAGAGCAAATTCTACTTGAAATGCCGATTAGCGAAGGCTCACCCGAAGACGCCGCTGCCGACCGACTTCAGAAAGTGCAGGTCGCCGTTTCGTTGGTGCTCAATTCCCCCTCATACGCAGTCACTTGGTAGCAGGATAGATAAAGATAATGACATATATTTCTCGCAGACATCTACTTGCTGGCATGGGTGCAACAGGCTTTGCAGCAGGCTTTGGCTCCCTCGCCAATCTCAGCGGGTCACGGGCATGGGCCGCAAATACAACAGGCTATAAAGCCATCGTATGCATCTTCCTAAAGGGCGGTATGGATCAGTCAGATACGATCCTGCCTTATGATCAACCTTCATACGATCAACTCAGCGTCCTGAGGGAAGGCCTGTTTGGCACCTATAATGCCGGCAGCGAAACCTCCTCACGAAACCGCGCCAACCTATTGAAGCTAAACCCCACCAATGCCAACGACTATGGCGGGCGAGAGTTTGCGATGCCGCGTGAGTTGGCCCCGCTGCATTCAATGTTTGAGACCGGTGAGCTTGGCATCGTCGGCAATGTCGGACCACTTATTGAGCCAACAACACGTGCAATGATGGTCAACGGCACCGCGCTTTTGCCGCCGCGCCTATTCTCTCACAATGACCAGCAATCAACGTGGATGTCGCTAGAGGTAGAGGGTGCCCGGTCTGGCTGGGGCGGGCGCTTTATTGATGCTGCTTTGCAATCGGCACCAAGCGATAGCCCAATATTTTCGGCCATTTCAACCGGGTCAAATGACGTCTTTCTGGCTGGCGACCAAGCCCGCGCCTATCGTGTAACCGGCAGTGGCGCACCAAAACCCGGCATAATTGACCGACAATCATTGCTCGGCTTCACTAGGGCTGACATCGCCGCGCGCGAGCGCACCAGAACATTCCTCAATCGGAACAACTTCCTAAACAAAAATATCTACGAGCAAGATCTTCGCGATTCAAATCAACGTGCCTTTGTGAATTCGGAAATTATTCTGAATGCGATGGAAAACACGCAGCCTTTCACAACGGCCTTCCCAGCTGGAAACGTGAACAAGCAAATGAAAGGCGTGGCGGAAACCATCCGCATCCAACAATTCCTGAATACGTCTCGTCAGATGTTTTTAGTGACGACAGGCGGCTATGACTCTCATTTCAATCAAACCGGCTCAATTCCCGGCAACCATGAAACACTCGCCGAAGCGATCGCGGTTTTCCGCGAAGCCATGATCGAAATTGGGCAGTGGGATAATGTTCTCGTCTTCACCGCGTCAGATTTTGGCCGAACCGTTATCGGAAACGGCAACGGCACTGACCATGGCTGGGGCGGACATCAATTCGTTGCTGGCGGCCGTGTTCAAGGCAAGCGCATATATGGCGACATCCCAGATCTGGATACGAACGGCCCCGGCTACACCGAGACCCGCGGACGCTTGATCCCAACAACATCTGTAGAACAATACGCCGCGACTATGGGCAAATGGTTCGGACTTAACAATGAAGAGCTAGCGGGCGCTTTACCTAATCTTGGCAATTTCAGTCAGCAAGATCTTGGCTTCATGTCCGGGGGCGTTTAAGCGCCTCAAGGCGGACCAAACTCAACATTTTCTGACGATGGCCAATTAGTCGCTAGAACACGTTGAAAAGACTTTATGCTTCTTCGATCAGTCCAGGATAATTATTACGAACATTACCCACATCTGGACCTATTGGCCATGCCTGCATGTCGGCGGCGGGAAATGGCTCAAACATGTCTGTGGCATCCCCGCTCATCGGGTTAAGCCATCGCTGATACTTTCTAGGTTCGACAATCATCGGCATTCGCACAGACAATCCCGCCATCATATCGTTTGGCGGGGTCGTCAGGATTGTGAAGCTTTCCAGCACTGACCCATCGATTAATGCTGTGTCCCATAAGCCCGCGATACAAAACCATTCGCGATTTTTCAGACGAACCGCAAACGGTTGCTTGCGACGCCCCTCCCCGACCCAGACATAAAATCCGCTAACCGGAACAAGGCACCGCCAATATTTAAACGCGCCGCGATAAACTGGTCGCTCATGCGCGGTTTCTGCATCAGCGTTTATACCGCTAAACTTGCGCTCTTGAATTGGTTTCGTCCACCAACTTGGCACCAGCCCCCAGAAGCAAGGCGCAAGCTCAATATGGGAACGCTCACGGGTCCATCTTATAACTGGCTGCACGCTCATAGGCGCTGCGTTATAGGTAGCTTCTGGAGCGTCTACATTGAGTGGTGGCACAAGATTTACAGCCGCGTGATATGCTTCCCACGAAACTTCTTCTCTAAAAAAACGACCACACATTAGCGTTCACCCGCCGCAATAGATCTCAATCCCTCACGATATGTCGGATATTGCGGCCGCCAGCCTGTAACGGCCTTTAAACGCGCATTCGAAACCCTCTTACACTCAGAATAAAAACTGCGTCCCATCGGGGATAGATCCGCATCCTCAAATGCAATTTCTTCAGGCGGCGCTATACCTAATAACTCAGCCGCAAACAGCGGCACATCCTGCGGCGGTGCAGCCTCCTCATCGCAGATATTAAACACGCCCTCCGCGCCGGACAAAATCAGTGCCCTTAGCGCGCGAGCAATGTCATCGACATGCGCCCGGCTAAAAACCTGACCATCCTTCACAATGCGATTGGCGCGGCCTTCGCGAACACGGTCTAACTGTGATCGCCCCGGCCCATAAATTCCCGGAAGACGCGCAATTCGCAGATCAGGCCGAAGGCTGCGCCACCCCTCTTCGGCGGCAACACGTCGCTGGCCTCTTTCCGACATCGGGTTCACAGGGCTCCATTCCATTGCCCAGCCTCCGCCAAGGTCGCCATAAACGCCAGTTGTCGAAAGATAGGTCACGCTCGCGGCGCGATGAACGAAATCACCCATCGCGGCAAGGGCCGGACACCCCGTTTCTCCCGGCGCAGCGCTGACCAAGAGGTGAGCCTGCTCTAAACCTTGCTCCAATCTAACCTGATCAGTGACTGAAACAGCTTTAATCTGGGTTGAATCTAGCCTTTTTCGTCCGTCTTCAGAACGGAACGTACCCAATATATCGCCGTCCCAAATCCCCGCGAGAGCTTTGGCGGTATAGCCCGGTCCGAATAAGAAAAGCGGATGTGACGCATCTGTCATTTGCACTGGCCTTTCCCTGTCGCTAACGCGATACTTATTGCGTTCTGAAAGGCTTTGTCCATGTCTGTTACCGCCCTATTACTCGCTGCACTGCCCATCTCACAAAGCGCCATTGCAGATATCGCGCGCGCCGAGCAGGATCGGCTTAACACTTGTATCGAATTGGTCGAGACGAACCCAACCGAAGCCTATGAAGAGAGCCTAGCATGGCTCGGAAATGGCAATCGCCCGAAAGCCCGCTACTGCAACGCCATCGCCTTGTTAGCATTGGATAATTTCGAAGAAGGGGCTGCGCGTTTGGAGGCCTTGGCATCGGCACCAGACGCCATCGCGCTGGAAGATCGCGCCTATTATATGGCTCAAGCCGGGAATGCATGGCTCACGGCGAACTACCCTGAAGCCGCAATAACAGCACTTTCAGAAGCCTTGCGCCTGCAGAAAGGCGATCCCGCGCTCTTTAAAGACCGCGCTGCTGCATACTTGGCGCTAGAGCGGTGGCCAGAGGGTGTGGATGACCTCAACGCGGCATTAGAACTGGTCCCAACCGACGCAGAAGCATTATCCATGCGCGCCCGCGCCCATCTCGCGACAGAGAACCTGCTCGCAGCAGAAGCAGACATGCTGGACGCACTAAAGCAAGAGCCTGAAAATATTGACTTTCTTGTTCTGCGCGGCGACGTTCGTGAGGCGTTGCGGCTCAGCCGCGGCGAGTAAGCTTAGCGCTTTCCCAACACGCAAACATCCAAGCCTTCGCTGCGGACAACACGCATACGCGCCTGATACGTCCCCGCTTGCTTGCGCACATAAGGTCCCGCTGGATCAAGGCGATATCGGTTAGGGCTCGGTAGAACCGCGGCTAATAGGGCGGCTTCGCGTTCTGTAAGATCAATTGCGGATTTACCGAAACGCGCTCTGGCAGCAGCCTCAGCGCCAAATATACCGTCACCCCATTCAGCGACGTTGAGGTACACTTCCATAACGCGTCGCTTACCCCAAAACCCGTCAATGAACACCGCCATCCACGCCTCTGGGGCTTTGCGAACAAACCCGCCGCCATTCCAGAGAAAAACATTCTTTGCCGTCTGCTGCGTAATCGTGGATGCACCGCGCGTGCGGCCCGTTTTCCGGCGCTCTTCTAACGCGTTGGTGATTGCGTTCCAGCTAACGCCCTGATGCTCACAAAATCCAGTATCTTCAGCCGCAATCACAGCTCGAACCAAGTTGGGAGAAATTCGTTCCAACGTCACCCAAACACGTTGGATTTTCTCGCCTTCAACGGCACGTATCGCCATGTTGGCAGTGCCGGGAATTGGCGCAAAGAACAGCACCAACGCATACACATGCACCGTCACAAATAGACCCGCGCAGAACTTTACGGTCAGCCAAAGCCAACGCTTCAAATCTATACGCTTTTGAGGTGTTCCATCAGCCATTCAGCCCGAACGCTTTCATCCGCTTCATGTTCCAGACGCGCTGACTTCTCTACTGTAAAGCGGGCGGAATCAAGGCGTGACAATGCCCAAACTGACGCGCCTCTGACAATTGAGGCCGCATCATCCAGAAGCGGGATCACACTGATGGAAACAAGTTCATGCCGCGCTGAATTTCCAATCGCCATAAGCACATTTCGCAGGAAACGATCGCGCCCAATTCGTTTGATAGGTGAGCCTGAGAACACTTCCCTGAACGTCGCATCATCAAGCGCTGCGAGCTCTTCGAGCGCTGGCCCTTTCAGCTCAGCACGTGCCCAAAACGCAGCCTCGCTCGCAGTTTCAGCGAACTTGTTCCAGGGACAAACAGCTAAACAATCATCACAGCCATAGATGCGATTGCCCATGGCCTCTCTATACTCGTGTGGAATGGGTTCTTTATACTCAATCGTTAGATATGAAATGCATCGCCGCGCATCGAGCTGGTATGGTGCAGGAAACGCTTTGGTCGGACAGATATCAAGACAGGCGGAGCAAGAACCGCAATGATCGACCTCTGTCTTATCGGGCGTCAGCTCCGCAGTCGTCAACATAACACCTAAAAACAACCATGAACCAAGCTCTCGGGACACAAGATTAGTGTGCTTGCCCTGCCACCCCATGCCAGACTTCGCCGCGAGCGGTTTTTCCATGAGCGGCGCGGTATCAACGAAGACTTTTACATCCTCGCCCGTTTCTTCCACGAACGCGCGCGCAAGCTGCTTCAGGCGCTTCTTGAGTATATCATGATAATCCTTGCCGCGCGCATAAACAGAGATATTACCTTCACCCACACGCTCTAACATCATCATGGGATCATGATCTGGCCCGTAGTTAAGACCTACCACGACCGCAGACTTCGCTTCGGCCCACATAGCTGTCGGTATCTTGCGGCGCTCAAGCGTGATTTCCATCCACTCCATTGAACCATGGCGTCCTTCGGCGACATAGGCCTCCAACCGTTCGCTCGCCGCCCAAGGCTCATCAGCTCGCGTCATGCGGCAGGCATCAAACCCAAGCTCTTGGGCTTTGGCTTTTAGAAAGTCTTCAGCTGACATCGGAAGCGAACAGAGCCTTTAAAAGTCGAGATCGGTATAGTGCTTCACAGGCTTAGCATTGCCAACCCGGTCTTCAAGCAGGCTGCGGAAACTTGGGCGCGATTTTATTCGCGCGAACCATGCTTTGAGGTCAGGCGTTAAGTCCCAAGGGACATCACCGAAATAATCGTATGATGAAAGATGCGCCGCAATCGATAGATCAGCCAGACTTAGGTTACGACCCGCCATATATGCGCGCTCTCCTGCAAGTGCATCGAGAAAGGTCATACGGTTCTTTAAGGCATGTGCGCCTTGGCGCAGCGCCCCGCTATTTGGTGCGCGGTCGCGTTTAACCCACTGAGTCACGCGTTCGGCGAGCAGGGTATTATTGATACCTGCGAAACTTTCCTCAGACCATTGCCACAGGCGACGAGCTTCAGCTTTCTCCATGGGCGTGAATGGCAAAAGCCGCGGACTAGACTGCGCCTCTTCAATATATTCGCAGATAGCGAGCGAGCCGACCGCAGATGTACGGACTTCAGCGTCTGTATCTAATAATGCCGGTGCAGACGCGCCGGGGGCGAGCGCCGCAAGCTCTAGGTCTGAAACCCAAGGCCTGATCTCGATAGATTCATACGACCAGCCCTTTTCGCCCATTAAGAGGCGAACGGTCCGCGCCAGCGGATCAATGGGCCAGTGCCAAAGCCGTTTCATGCGTGTTGCCCTACCGCTATTTGTGAACTTGGCAAAGCGCCGCACACTTCGCCCTTTGCGAATATGCTCTGTCTATGCTTCAAGTCGATCAACATAGACGCATAGGACCTCAAAATGTTGACGAAAACCTTTCGATCCTTCCTGATTGCCAGCGCCGCGAGCGCAATTGTGCTGACAGGGTGCAGCAAGACTGATGTTTCGGACGAAGTCACATTCGAGCAAAACCCGCCCATCGTCCTAGAAACCCCGCCTGCAGGACAACTACCTGAAGGCGTTGCACCGAAAGCCTATCGTCTGGATTTGGTGACTGATCCAGCCAAGGATGAATTCTCTGGTCATGTCGAAATCGATGTTGCGCTTGATGAACCGCACGGACGTATCTGGCTACACAGTATCGCCCACCGCGTTTCGGCGGCCAAAGCCATTCTGGCGGATGGTACAGAGTTGGAAGCCACTTTCACACGTAGCGAGGCCGATGGCGGCGTTTCACGCCTTGACTTCAACGCGCCAGTTCCAGCCGGGCGCTCAACTCTAGTCCTCGACTACACAGCGCCATATAACTTTGGCTTGGCCGGTCTTTACAAAGCCACACAAAAAGATCGCCCCTACCTTGCGACACAGATGGAGCCGATCGATGCGCGTCGAATGGTGCCTAGCTTTGACGAACCGCGCTTTAAAACGCCTTGGACGCTTTCCGTAACCGCACCAGCTGGCAATCAGGTGATCGCTAATGGCGCTTTGCAAACCCAAAGCATGGGCGATGATGGCTCTATCAAGTACACATTCGCGACCACGCGTGAAATCCAGTCTTATCTGCTAGCACTTGCTGTTGGGCCTTATGACCTGCGCGATGGCGGCCTGATCCCATCAAACGAAATTCGCGCCAAAGGCATTCCCTTCCGCGGATTTGCACCAGCGGGCAAAGGCAACCAGCTTGAGCAAGCCATGGCCATTACGGATGAGATGCTGACTTGGCAGGAAGCCTATTTCGACTATCCCTACCCATACGGTAAACTCGACATCATTGCCGTTCCGGACTTTGCCTATGGCGCGATGGAGAATGCGGGCGCAATTATCTATCGCGAAAGTGCGTTGCTGATGAATGATCGTACCACGTTAGGGCGAAAACGCGCGATCCTTACAACGCACGCACACGAGCTTGGCCACCAATGGTTCGGCAACCTCGTAACGCCGAAGTGGTGGAACGATATCTGGCTGAACGAAGCTTTCGCGACATGGATCAGCTATAAAACGATGGATGCGGTTTATCCGGATACAGGATTCGATCTGGCCCCGCAGCGCGCAGCTATCGCCGTCATGGGCGCCGACAGCTTAATCAATGCACGACAGATCAGAAACCCGATTGAACGCAACGCTGATATTTTGGACGCTTTTGATGGCATCACCTATCGCAAAGGTGGCGGCGTGCTTTCAATGTTTGAGAACTATCTGGGCGAAGACAATTTCCGCGCTGGCATACGCCTGCACATGCGCCGCTTCGAAGATGGTGTTGCTGATGTGAACAACTTCATGTCATCACTCGCTGAAGGTAGCGGCGATGACAGCGTGGTTGAAAGCTTCAACTCATTCATCCTTCAGCCGGGCATCCCCTACCTTGATGTGAACCTGTCATGCCCCGCCCAAGACGCAGGCCTGATCACTGTGACGCAAACCCGCTATGCACCGCTCGGTTCAGATATTGACCGCGATGCGCAGACTTGGAGTGTGCCATTTGCCGCGCGTATGGACGGCGCAAATGGTGAGCGCACGATCCGTCAAATGCTCACTGGGAAGACAACCGAGATCGCGCTTGACGGCGGGTGCCCGGATTGGGTTATCCCGAATGCAGGCGGCTCAGGCTATTGGCGTTTCACCATGGATGAAGCTTCTTGGACAAACCTGATAGCGAATTACGAGCCGTTATCAGAGGGCGAGCAATTGACCTTTGCCGACAGCATCACAGCAGCTTTTGCTGCCGGTGAGGTTTCTGCGGAAACACTTCTTCAAGCACTTGAAGCGAATGCGAATGGGTATTGGGGCGCGGCGTCCGACCCACTCAGCAATCTCAGCACTTATGTAGAAGCACTTCCCGATGAAGAGAGCAAAAACGCGATGCGTGCCTTTGTAGTTGAGGCGTATAGCGATCGCTGGGCCTATCTCTCTACCCGCGATGAGACGTCGCTTAGTCAGGGCGAACAGCTTCTCAAGAACAGCCTTTACGGAGTGATGCTCAATATGGGCGGACTTACCGCAGACCGCGATACGCTCGCAGCTGCGGCGGCGGCATATGTGGGCCTAGATGGCGAGCCAGATTCAACCGCCCTTGCGCCTAATGATGTCACGCGCGCAATCGGCATAGCCGCCGAGCAAGGCGACAAAGACTTCTACGCCGCCGCCTTGGAATTCGCGAAAACAAATGAAAACCAAAGAGAGCGACGCTCAATCCTGGCGACATTGGCTTCAAAAGCCTCAGAGGCTTACATGCTGGAACTGATGACACTGGTCCAAGGCGATGACTTCCAAGGCCAAGAAGCTTGGACCGTTGCGCTCAGTGCACTCGGAAACAAGAAAGCCCAGTCCGCTGCGTGGGAGAAATTCAAGACTGACTTCGATGCCATCATCGCGCGGACACCTGAAGTCCGGAAGCCGCAAACAGGAACAGCCGTCAGCAATTTCTGCGACACTGAAACCATCGACGAAGTCGTCGCATTTCTGGAAAGCAAAGCGGATCTGATTTCGGGTTATGAAAGACGTTTAGCTCAATCAGCTGAAAGCGCCCGTCTCTGCGCTGCGTTTAGAGCCGAAAAGGGTGAAGAGCTCGCGGCGGCTCTAAAGTCTCGATAAGTCGCAATTGGCGTTGGGTGCAACATGCGCTCAACGCCAAAACACTGACACCGCAGTCAACAGTTTATGTAAAAAAATCATTGCCATGCAGATTGAGGCCATTCTCGATTTACCTTAAGGAACGATCTCCCTTCAAGGTCAGGTTCCCATGGCAGATCAATCCTCTCGTCCGAGTGTTTCAGGTAAAAATGCACCATTGGAGGCTTGCCTTGAGCAAATGCTTTCAGAGGCGCGCGATGAGGCCACGCTAGGGCTAAGCGACGATGATATCGCAGCCCTCGGTACCGAGCTTTGGAATTGGGCACACAAAACAGACGGGACCGCGGTACGCCTGCGCCCTGCTATTGGTGCAAATGGTCGGAACCTGAATGCACATCTTTTGGAAACCGTCGGCCCAGATCGTCCATTCCTCGTCGACTCGCTTTTAGGGGCCTGCTCAGAGCATGGATTCGAAGTCCAAACACTGTTTCACCCGATTGTTAAAACTGAGCAAGATGCTCGCTCCCTTATTCAAATCCACCTGCCCGAGTTGACCGAGAGTGAGCAAGAAGCGTTGCGCGCCGAAGCCGTCACGACACTCCAAGATGTCGCAATGGCGACCGACGATTACGTGGCTATGCGCCAGCGCATGGCGACTGAAATCATTCGTCTAGAAACGAGCAAGCATGTTTCAGAGCGCTATAAAGACGAGGCGGTCGAGTTCTTAAAATGGCTAAGCAATGAGCATTTCGTATTCCTAGGTGTTCGTGATTACACGTTCAAAACCAGCGCTGAAGGCGTGGTTCTGCCTGAAGAACCAGACATGGTTGAAGGCTCCAATCTGGGACTTATGCGCGACGAGGATCGCAACGTTCTAAATAGGGGCGCAGAGCCGCTGCTTCTGACCGAAGAGATCGGTAGTTTTCTATCCGAGCCTGAATCTCTGATCCTTGCAAAGGCAACTCTGGTGAGCCGGGTCCACCGCCGTGTGAACTGCGATTATGTTGGCGTAAAACACTATGGCGAAGGCGGCAAAGTTATTGGTGAAACCCGCTTTCTTGGCCTTTACACCGCCGAGTCGTATAATCAGTCTATCCGCAGTATTCCTTTGCTAAGACGCCGGGTCGAACGTGTCATCAAATTGGCAGGTGCCGTTCCCGGGACGCATAATGAAAAGGCACTTTCCAACATTATGGAAACTTGGCCGCGCGACGAGATAATTCAAACGAAATCCGAGCGGCTAGCCCCCATTATGAAAGGGGCGTTACATCTCATTGGTCGCCCGCGGGTCCGGTTATTTGTCAGACCCGATCGCTTCAACCGCTTTGTTAGCGCAGCCGTGTTTGTCCCCCGTGAGGCTTACGATACGACGCTTCGCCAACGCATTGCTGAAACGCTCGAGAAGGCATGGAATGGAACGCTGGTGAGCTTTCAGCCGAGTTTTGATGGCGCGTCCCTTGTGCGCGTCTTATTTCAAATCGCATTACCAGCGAATGCGCCGCAGCCCGATATTGTCAAGTTGGAAGCCGAGATTGCTGGCCTTGCACGGACTTGGAATGATCGGTTCCGTTCCGCGATTATGGATAGCCCGCTCAGTAAAGAAGAGCGCTCACTCGCTACGATGTTCACCGGGGGCTTTAACGCAGCCTATCGTGAAGCTTTCACACCCGAAGAAGCGATGGCGGATGTTGCTGTATTATCAAACGTTGATGCAGATCACCCGGTGCGACTGCGCGCCTTCCGGCTTGAAGGTGACGAGCATGGCAAAATCCGTGCAAAAATCTACGCCCGCGATGGCGCAATTGCCCTATCGGACTGCGTTCCAGTGTTCGAACGCATGGGCCTCTTTGTAGCGTTTGAAACAGGCTATCCTGTCAAGCCGAGTGGCAAACCTGTCCCAGATGCGCCGGACGTTTATTGGGTTCACTCACTTTCGATGCGCCGGGCCGATGGTGTCGATATCGATTTGGAAGAGATCGGAAACGCCTTTGAGGATGCCTTTGTTGCAGTGTGGCGAGGCTATGCTGAAAATGACGGATTTAATGCGCTCGTCTTCAATGCTGGTTTATCATGGCGAGAAGCTGCGCTGTGCCGAACGCTTAGCGCGTATCGCCACCAGACTGGCCTGGATCCGGCTCGCCCAACCCAAATTGAAGCGCTCAACAATAACCCAGAATTGACCCAAAAAATCGTAGAACTATTCCACGCACGGTTTGATCCAGCTTATGCTGGTGAAGACAAAGTAACAGACATCAGAGATGAGATTGAGGAAAGCCTGAAACGTGTAAGATCGCTAGATCATGACCGGGTCATCCGTCGCACAGCTGATCTCATCCTCGCCATCCAACGCACCAATTATTATCAGACCAACAAAGATGGCTCACCACGCCCGTTTATTGCGATTAAGATCGCTAGCCAAGAACTGACCGAATGTCCGGCGCCAAAACCATATCGCGAAATCTTCATGTCATCCCCGCAAGTGGACGGCGTCCATTGTCGCTTCGGTGCAGTTGCAAGGGGCGGCCTACGCTGGTCGGATCGCCGTGATGATTTCCGTACCGAAGTGCTTGGTCTAGTTAAGGCTCAGCAGGTCAAAAACGCGGTTATTGTTCCGGTTGGATCAAAGGGGGGATTTTTCCCCAAGCAGCTACCTATCAATGGCACCCGCGAAGAGATTCGCGACGCAGGAATTGAGGCCTACAAAACCTTTATCACCAGCCTTTTGGATGTCACAGACAACCTGATTGATGGTGAGGTTCAGCATCCTGAAAACACGCTTATCCATGATGGTGAAGACCCCTATCTTGTGGTCGCGGCGGACAAAGGCACCGCAACTTTCTCTGATATCGCCAATGAAATCAGTGTTGGGCACGGGTTCTGGCTCGGTGATGCGTTCGCCTCAGGCGGTTCGGCTGGCTACGATCATAAGAAAATGGGCATCACGGCGCGCGGCGGTTGGGAAGCCGTTAAGCGTCACTTCCGAGAGACGGGTAAGGATATCCAGAACGAGCCATTTACGGTCATCGGCTGCGGCGATATGAGCGGCGATGTGTTTGGAAATGGCATGCTCCTGTCCAAGCAGATCAAACTGCAAGCCGCCTTCAATCACATGCATATTTTCATCGATCCGAATCCTGAAAATCCGGAACGCCTTTGGGACGAACGCAAACGTATGTTCGACCTGCCACGCTCCAGCTGGATGGATTATGATCAAAGCCTGATCTCCGAAGGCGGCGGTATCTTTGACCGCTCTGCGAAGTCCATAGACCTAACGCCTGAAATCAAAGCACTGAGCGGTTTAAAAGACGATAGCGTCACCCCAGATCAGCTTATTCACGCTCTGCTCAAAACCAATGTTGAACTCTTATGGTTTGGCGGAATTGGCACCTACATCAAGTCTCGTGAAGAAAGTCATCTCGAAGCCGGTGACAGGGCCAATGACAGCCTAAGGATCAATGGCAGAGAGCTGAAAGCCAAAGTTATTGGCGAAGGCGCAAACCTCGGTCTCACTCAAGCGGGGCGGATTGAAGCCGCGCATTCTGGCGTGCGCCTCAACACCGATGCAATTGACAACTCAGCCGGCGTCGACAGCTCTGACCATGAGGTCAATATCAAGATCCTGTGTACAGAAGCGATGCGCCGCGGCGACCTACCACGCGGTGAACGCAACACGCTGCTAGCATCGATGACAGATGATGTGGCCGATCATGTATTGGCACACAATTACGCTCAAACCGGTGCTTTAAGCCTAGCTTATGAGGCGGCGAAAGAAGATCATGACGCGCTTGAACGCCTAATGGTCAAACTTGAAGGTCGCGGCGTGTTGGATCGCGCTGTTGAGGGACTGCCAGATACAGCTGAAATGGCCGCCCTAAAAGAGGCTGGCAAAACTTTGACACGTCCTGAAATCGCGGTCTTGATGGCATGGACGAAGATTATTCTGTTCGATGATTTAGTTGCTTCGAACGTTCCTGACGATCCGCATTTCCATTCAGTGTTGCAGGGCTACTTCCCCAAAGCACTGTTAAAATACGAAGATGCAATGCAGGCGCACCGCCTGAAGCGAGAAATCGTTGCCACCGTTCTGGCCAATCGCATTATTGATGTTAGCGGTCCGGTATTCCTACTGCGTCTACGCGAGCAAACGAGCGCAGAGAATGCGCCGATCGTGATGGCATTTGAAACCGCCCGAAGCCTGCTTGATGCACAAGGGCTCAAAAAACAGATCAACACTCTGGATAACACTGTGCCAGCCCGTCAGCAGATGGCGCTGGAGATCGCGTTGGCCAACGGCTTGTCCGCTCTCACACAAAACATCTTCAATAGCGGTCTTCTAGAGAATGTCGGTGACAATATTCACCGTCTAGAACCAACGTTAAGCGCGATTAGAGACGGTGTTCCGGGAACGCTTAGCTCTTATGAAAAAGCTCGTTTTGGGAAGCTTGTGAAAAAACTTTCTAAGGATGGCGTACCTGAAGAAACCGCCCAAACGGCTGCAACGCTGAACTTTATGTCCGAAAGTCCGCTCCTGGTTTCTGTTTCACATGATCAGAAATGCGCGCCGGATAAAGTATTCGAAGCTTATCAGGCCGTCGGTGAAGCGCTATCGCTTGATCGGCTCAGAACCAATGCTCACCAAGCGCTCTCTGATATGCCGTTCTGGGACCGCCTTGCTACACGCAGACTGCTACGTGAACTTGAGGGTCAACAAGCCGAAGCCACCAGCCTTGCACTATCAAAAGGTGGTGTAGATGGATGGATGAAAGCAAATACTTCAGCCCGCACGACCTTGGTTTCCGACATCAAACTATACACAGCCAGCAACCCGAATTTCGCACAGTTTGCACTTGCAGCCGACTCGGTTCGCCAATTCATGCAGACGGTCAGCGGATAACATTTCGTAAGCAAATAAAGCGGACCCACCGAACGGGGACGTGTCCAGTGGGCCCTACTGGCCTCATCCGCAGGCTGGGTGGGGGGACGCACGCGGAGGCCAGATTCGATTGTGACTTAAGTAGTCCCGTTGTGGAAGTATATGGATCGAACCATGGGTCCTGCCAAGGTTAAAAATCACAAAACACTGTAACGATTACGCCTCTTCTGTAGTATTCTCGCTCACTTTAACGTGATTTGTCACGGGTCCATAGGACATAGGTTCGCCGTTTGCAGACAATAAGATAGCCATCCATAGTGTTGATTCTGTTTGAGCGAACAAGATCATCATCAGCACCGTTAGCGGCGCTGACAGGAACATCCCTGGAATACCCCAAATCGCTCCCCAAATCGCCAGCGCGAGCAGTACGACGAGCGCTGATAGGTTCAACGTATCACCCATGATACGGGGTTGGACGAAGTTCCCAATACTGAACTGCCAGAAGCTGACCCCAGCGAAAACTAATCCAGCAAAAATGTAGCTTGTATAAGCCGTCTCACCCAGAAACCATTCGCCACCGCCCGGTTGCACAAGCGCAAAAAGAGGCGGCACGAGCGCCGCAACAATAGAACCTATTGTTGGAATATAGTTCAGGATGAATATCAGAGCCGATAGGAATAGCGCATTATCTACCCCTAGAACCATGAGCGTCGCATAGGTCAGTACAGTTATAAGCGCGCTAATGACTGTCTGCGTCCAAAGGTAAGTTTCGATACCCTGTCGGGCCGCTTCACCAACCTCCCTGACTTGGTCTCGCTGCTCCAAGTCAGGGAAAATTTTATCCAACTTATTCGGCCATGCAGATTGAGCTAAAAATAGGAACGCCAAATAGATTAGGATAAGGACCAAATCTCCAGTTAAGCTACTCGTTGCCGAGGCGATCGTTCCAAAGAAAGCCTGGCCAGACTCGTTGAAAACAAGTTCGGTTAATGTCGGCGCATCTCCCAAGTGAAGTGCAGAATAAGCGTCGGACAGCAAAGCGTTGATGCGCTCAAGATAGAGATCACCTTGGCTTCCAAATTGCGCAATTCCCCGCGCCATCAACGCTAGAAAGCCAACGAACCCGCCGATCACAACAAGAATTGCGACCGCCCGAGACCAGCCCCGCTTGAGCATTTCAGAACGCTCATCGATCGCTCTTGCGAAACCTTCAATCACAAGGAATAGGAAAACAGCTAACGCAAATGGCGCTAGAATATCACGGCCAAGGTACAGCATTGCGATGATCACGCCGGTGGCGATAATCCAAATTCCGGAAATACCTGATTTAACTGTCATAGCCGACCTCCCCTTTATGGGATTGATCTAACTATGATTTTCGCATTGAAGCTAGGTCAATCATTCTGATCACTTTTGCGAACATTCTTGACGGCGTCAGCCATGCTGAACTTACCACTGCCGGGACGAAGCGGCTTTGGTTGGTTTTCAGCAGGTGCCCATCCCGACAACCAGACTATTTCAAACGTCGCACGAACTTTACCATCCGGATCGCTGAAGCGTTCCTGATAGATTTCGGCCATACGACTGAGCATACGGCGTGAAAGTGGCCGTCGTTCTTGGCCATCTCGCTTTGCGAAAGCAGCCTGCTCACCCATACCCTTTAGGTCGTCCAACAGCTTTAAAGGCGACGAATAGCGCACCGTTACGCGCTCAACATCGGCGACAGGAAGCGCAAAACCAGCACGCTGCATCAAGCCTGCCATATCTTGGAGCCCGGGCAACGGCGATATCCGGGGACTGATGCCTCCCGTCAGGCTGCTTTCGGCCTCGATGAGTGACGTTCGCAACTCATTCAGCGTACCACCTCCGAAGAGGCACCCTAAAAATAGGCCATCAGGCTTTAGAACCGATTTTATTTGCGCGAGCGCTCCGGGCAGATCATTGACCCAATGAAGCGCCAAAACACTTGTCACCAAATCAAATGTAGCCGCCTCAAAGGGGAGCTTTTCTTCACTTCCAAGAACGGCGTTAATATCTTTTGATTTCAGAAGGTTCACCATTTTTGGTGACAGTTCTAATGCCGTTACGTCCGCAACCTGATCGCTGGATATCAGGCCCTCGGTCGCCAAGCCGTCATGCGCGCCAAGGTCCAGCGCTTTTGAAAACTCACGTGATACATCAGCTAACCTTTCCAATAATTGAGTCGACTCCCGCTCTTTAAGGAAGGCATAGTTTCGATAATGCAATGATGCCCGGTCGCGATTCCTTGCGACATGGCTTCGATCGAAAAGTATCGGGGGAGTTTTATTGGTCATGGACAAGGATATGCACTGGGCAGCGCGATCGGCAAAGGCCGGATTGCGGTCGATTGCAGGCTTTGTGTGGCCAGCGCGCTCCATTCTAACCGGAGAACGTCATGGCGGAGAGGGCTCTGTCGCTCCCGAAGACTTTGCAAAACTGACATTCTTAAATGGCGGCGGCTGCCGGTCTTGCGCCTTACCCATCGCTGTCGAGCTTGGTGAAGCCAGCTTATGCGGCGCTTGCGCGGCAAAAGCGCCGAAATGGGATCAAGCCCGCGCGGCATTGGCTTACGATGACGTTTCTAGACAAGCTGTGCTCGAGCTGAAGCATGCTGGTCGCCGCGACGGCCTCTCAGCAATGAGCAACTGGATGGCGCTGGCGGGGCAAGATGTTCTGGCTGACACCGACTGGCTGGTTCCCGTTCCTCTTCACTATCAGCGCCTAGCAACCCGCGGATTTAATCAGGCCGCTTGGCTTGCCCAAGGCGTGGCGCGGAAGTCTGGAACATTGGCGCTTGTCGATGGTCTGTCGCGCACCAGAGCTACGCCAAGCCAAGGCGGACTTAGCGCCCGGCAGCGCCGCAAGAATGTCTCTGGCGCATTCGAGGTTCGCAAATCACGCGCAGCGAGAGTGAAAGGCGCAACGATCACACTGGTTGACGATGTGTTCACGACCGGATCAACGCTAACCGCCTGTTCCAAGGCTTTACTGAAAGCCGGGGCGGGGCGGGTAAATGTTCTTGTGCTTGCCCGCGTTGTCAGGGACGCAGACATCACCATATAAGGGGCGAACCGAATAAAGGATCGCTTTATGGCACATGTCACAATCTACACACGCCAGTTTTGCCCTTACTGCACGCGCGCTTTGTCTTTGCTGAAGGATAAGGGTGTTGAAATGACCCATATTGATGCTGGCATGGACGCTAAGAAGAAAGCCGAGATGATCCAGAAGGCCGATGGCGCGCGGACTTTCCCGCAAATCTTCATCAATGACATCCACATTGGTGGTTGCGATGAGATGATGACGCTGGAGCGTTCTGGCAAGCTTGACCCCATGCTGTCTGCTTAAACCATATGATCAAGTACGCGCTCATCTGCCGGGATTGCGAGGCCGAGTTTGAGGCTTGGTTCGGGTCGTCTGATGCCTATGACAAACAGGCTGAGCGTAGCTTGATCAATTGCCCGCATTGCGACGGGGTACAGGTAGGTAAGGCCATTATGGCGCCGGCCGTTTCTGGCACGAAGAAGTCCGCAGCCCCTGATCCGCAAAAGGTTTTTGGCAAACTCGCCGCAGCAGCGCGTCAGCATGTTTCTGAAAATTTTGACTATGTCGGCGACGGCTTTGCAACCGAAGCGCGCGCCATGCATTATGGCGAGACAGAGCATAAACCGATCTGGGGCGAAACGACGTCTGAGGAACGCGCCGAGTTGAAAGACGAAGGTGTTCCAGCAGAGCCCCTGCCGCCCGCCTTTGTTCCGGCAAAGCCGCCCGGCGATAAGTTGAATTAGGTCGCCCTTTCCATCGATTTATGCCACGTCTGAAATATGACCGACGCTGTAGCTGAATACCCGCCCCGCCATTATCCCAGCAAAAGCGCTAAATGCGCTGATCTGACAGTGCACCTGACCGGAATTGTGCTGGCGATCGTGGGTGCGTTCTTTCTAGTGATCCTGTCTTTGCAATCGGGCAGTATGGGCCGGGTTTGGGCGGTTAGCATTTATTCGGCAGGCATTATTGCCATGCTGAGTTTTTCGGCGATCTATAATTTTTCCCCGGCACACAAACGCCCCGGGCGGCGGCGGCTGGATTATTCCGGCATCTTCCTGATGATTGCTGCATCGTACACGCCGTTCACGACGCAGCGCCTAGAGGGCGCTTGGGCGATTGGAATGACGGCGGCGGTTTGGGGGCTTGCCGGGTTTGGTATCTTCGCGAAATTCTTCATGCCTTGGTTGAGCAAACGGTTCTGGGTGTTTTTCTATATCGCGCTGGGGTGGCTGGTTGTTATCGCACTCGGGCCGATGCTGGCTTCGGTGCATTGGGTTTCGCTATTGTTGCTGCTGATTGGCGGTGTCGTTTATACATTCGGCGTGATCTTCCATATGAAACCTTCGCTCACCTATAGTCATGCGATCTGGCACGGGCATGTTGTGGCCGCAGCCGGAACGCATTGGGCGGCTGTGCTGTTGGGCGTGGTGTTGGTGCCTGCTTGAGGTTTGGTGCTGCGCTAAGTTTTTTGATCTCGCACTAAGAGGCTTTGCCTCACGCGAGATAAGCGGGTTCCCGATCCTCGCTGCGCTCGTCCGATGAACCGGGCTCAAGGCTGTTTTCTCCACCTGACGTTTGTTGCTTGGCGCACGAGCCCTCAGCTTGGTTCATGCTCGCGTAGCGAACGGAACCCGCTTTGCTGCGTGCGCGCCAGCGCTTAGCGCAGCACCAAGAACCAGACCGCTTCGCGGACTGGTTACAGAGCTAAGGCGCATCCAGATTGGGTGCGAGGTGTAATGCCAGCCTTTCGGCGTGGCTGTTGGCATCCAATTTGGATGCGCCTGCGGCGGCGCGTTGCTCATATCTTGTATGCATCACCTCTAGGGCAGTGCCGATCCTGGCCTCTATTTGGTATCTTATGGGCAAGCCCACCGTCGGGCAGATCGCTGCCCGGGGCGATACAGATACAGACCCGACTATCACCGGGCATGGGGTTTCGGAACCACCAAGCTCAGCAACAGACCGCCGTTCGCGATCAGCCCTGTGTGAGGGTGGGATAAGCGGAGTATAGGTTGAGGCTAAAGGGGTGGGGATAGATTTATTTTACGCCGCAGGTTTTGGGGCTGGTTTGGGCGTCAGAGCAGACTTTGGCTAGCTACGATATTGATACCGCAGTAACCTGATCTGCATGGATAAGTTCATTTACCTTCAACTGCCAGCGGGTGCACAACTCCCCTCCCTAAATTTCAATGGTCCATTCAAGGCGATAATTTGCATTGAAGACGACGTCACTCCGGATTGGCGAGCAAAAGTGAGCGACTGGATCGTTAAAGCCGGATGCCTTTACGCGATGAGCTGGGGACGGTCTTGCAGTGCGTGGGATGACAGTATCGATACTGCCAACCTGGAAGCATTCAATTGGCACAAGACTCCCGATCACGCTCATGTTGTTACTACCTGGCATGATGATGAACCCTTAAGCGAGGTCATTTGGTTTTCTATTCATGCTGCACGACATGCGACAGCGGAGATTTCAAAAACGTTGTTCCTTCACATAGGACAGAAAACCTCGAAGGCTGAAATCGACAATATGTGGAACGAAGTCATTAACGACAGCTCTTGACCAAAGGCAGACATCAAAAAAACGCATCTACCGTCGACATTCGGGATTCGTAGACTAACCCTATCCCACCACCAAGACACAGCGTTCATCGAGGCTGGGTCTTGCGAGCACCACTTGCTTTAGACCGGGCAGGCTTGGTTTTAGGTCATTGGCGGCCCAGAGGCAGATGCGTTCTAGGGTTGGGACGCTGAGGCCGTCTATTTCGTTGAGGAGACGGTGGTCGAGTTTTTGCGCGGTGGCGGTCAGGATTGCGGTAAGCTCTGAAAAATCCTGTACCCATTCTTCGCCGGATTTGATGGTTCCGGCGACGGTGGCCTCTAAACGGAACGAGTGGCCGTGGACATTGCGGTACGGGTGCCCCTCAGGCTTGCCGCCCATATAGTGCGCGGCTTCAAAGCTGACGGCTTTGGTAATTTCAAATACTTGTCCGGTGACTTCTAAGGAAGGCCGATCAGTTTGTGTGTCTGTAAGCTCAATCGCCATTTGGGGTACTTCATACAATAGGCGGCCGTGGCCGCGATGTTCTCGGCCTGCGCCGTATCATCTTTGGGTTGGAGAAAAAAGTGCTCAAACTGTAAGCTTTCAAAGCATGTTGGTTGGGCTTCTGGCTGTGTTTGAGGGTAAACGAGTTTTAATTCGTGGCCGGATGTCTGTTTTAGAGGCGCGTTTGCCTTGGGGCTGACGCATATCCAGTCAAGGTCAGGGGGCGCGACCTGTGTGCCATTGGTTTCGACGCCGATTTCGAATCCCTTCGCTTTCAACGCGGTGATGGCCGGAGTGTCGAGTTGCAGCAAAGGCTCACCGCCTGTGCAGATGACGTATGGGGCGCCGCCTTGGGGGCCGTCATGGTGCCAAACTTTAGCAACGTGATCGGCAAGGGCGCCTGGGCCAATGAACTTGCCGCCATTCGTTCCGTCTGTGCCGACGAAGTCTGTATCGCAGAAATTGCAGACGGCGCTGGCGCGGTCACGCTCTAAGCCGGACCAGAGATTGCAACCAGCAAAGCGCAGGAAGACAGCCGCGCGCCCGGTTTGAGCGCCCTCGCCTTGTAGCGTCACGTAGGCTTCTTTGACGGAATAGGTTTTCATGCGTGTGCCTTCGCCGCCCATTTCTCATACCCTTTGGCGCGCAGGTCGCAGGCCGGGCAATCATTGCAGCCATAGCCCCACGCATGGCGCTGTGTTCGGTCGCCTTTATAGCAGGTGTGGCTTTCTTCGATAACGATATCGATCAGGGGCTGGCCGCCAAGGTCATTGGCGAGCGTCCATGTCTCTGCCTTGTCGATCCACATCAGGGGCGTGTCGATCTTAAACGGGCGATCAAGGCCGCGCGCGAGGGTGAGTTCTTGCGCGTCCAGGGTTTCACGCCGGCAATCGGGGTAGCCCGAATAATCCGTCTCACACATGCCGCCGACAAGCGTGGTGATACCGCGCCGCCATGCAAGTGCGCCCGCGAGCGTGAGGAACATCAAGTTGCGGCCGGGCACGAATGTGTTGGGCAAGCCGTTCTCTGCGGTTTCAATCTCAATCTCGCTGGTCATGGCTGTGTCGCTGATCTCACCTAGGACGGAGATGTCACAGACATGGTCTTCGCCAAGCTTAGCCGACCATGCGGGGAAAGCGTTGCGAATCGCTGCGATGGCTTTTGGGCGGCACTCCATCTCGACATTGTGGCGCTGGCCGTAGGTAAATCCGATGGTTTCAACGCGGTCGAAGTGAGATAAAGCATAGGCAAGGCAGATGGTGGAATCCTGTCCACCAGACAACAGAACCAAGGCTGTTTTATCCGTCATGTCTATTCCTCTACTCTGCGAGAGACGCTTCCTAATTCACTGTCATACGAGTGTCACCATAGGCACACACTGATTTTCAAAAGCAGGTATCCGCAACGTCAATTCTTGACAATGTATCACACCTACTCCGTCATGCACGGTGAGGCACTCCCAGACAACATGGGGGGCCCGTGAGGAAACGCAAATAAACTCGTGCCCATTAAGAAGGCACTGAGGGAGGAGTTAACACATGAAAGTCACCAGACGCTCGAATACCGTCTTGCTCGCAGGTGCTTCTGCACTCGCGATGACGATTGCTGCGCCAGCCGCTATCGCGCAAGAAGATGAAGAGGCAAGCTCGCGTACACTGAGTACCGTTGTTGTTACGACGCAGAAAAGAAGCGAATCCATTCAGGATGTTCCGATCGCGGTTTCCGCGTTCGACCCTGATGCGCTTGAGCGTTTGAACATCGACACGGGTTCTGACCTTCAGTTCAACATTCCAAACTTCGGTGCAACACAGGGTAACTTCTCTGCTGGTGGCATTAGTATTCGCGGTATCATTAACGCTGCCGTTGGCGCGTCATCGGATGCCGCAGTTGGTACACACATTAACGGCGTTTCTGCATCAGGCTCTACACTGCTGGAGACAGAGTTTTATGACGTTGAGCGGATTGAGATCCTTCGTGGTCCTCAAGGCACGCTATACGGCCGTAACGCGACAGGCGGCGTGGTGAACGCGATTACCGCTAAGCCAGACCTTGGCGAGTTTAATGCAAGCGTTGAAGCCACGTATGGTGAGTTCAACAATCAAAAGCTAAGCGGCCACATGAACGTGCCACTGGGTGAAGACTTTGGTTTGCGCGTTGCTGGTTTCGCATTGAAGCGTGATGGGTATTCGACAGCGATCCTGCCGGATGGCAGTGAGCAAGATGTCGATGGCCGTGACCTATGGGCCGTCCGCGGTACATTTGGCGGCGACATAACCGACAAAGCTTCGTTCTGGATCATGGGCGAGCATTATGAGGAAGACTCAACACGGACGCGTTCGACCAAGCAGCTTTGTACGAAAGACACTCGTCCATTCCCGTTTAACCAAGGGTGTGTGGCATATGAGACATCAGGCCTAGGCTATGCGCGTGACGCGAACGGAAACCCGGTTCAAGTTGGAGCAGGGTTCGGAACAGTAGACACGTCCGGTACGCTCGGCGGCGTTCTTGCTGCCAATCTTGGCCTGTTTCCAGCGTTTGGAACCGACAGCAATGCCGGTGCAACAACATCTACTGATTTGCGGAAGTTTGAGACAAACTTGATCCCGCAATTTGAAGGTGAGTCAAACACCGTGCAGGCTGAATTCCAATATGAATTCGACAATGACCTGACATTAACATTGCTCGCCAGCCATAATGAAAATTATCGTGAGTTTAGCGATGATTACAATAAAGGCATCGGTACAACAAAATTCGGTATCACGCCGCTGACACCTGATCTTGACGGTGACGGTGACGGCGACTTCCCAGGCCTTGGCGCGTTTGGATTGCCAAACACGCCAGTTGATAGTCGTCTGCGTACTCCAGCTGATACGCTGCTCGCGACCGATAATTCAAGCTCTGACTTTGACACGACGTCTTTCGAGGCGCGTCTACAGTCTGACTT
Source organism: Henriciella sp. (assembly GCA_029238175.1). Taxonomy (GTDB): domain Bacteria; phylum Pseudomonadota; class Alphaproteobacteria; order Caulobacterales; family Hyphomonadaceae; genus Henriciella. The sequence goes on from JAQWGO010000096.1 coordinate 25,507, forward strand.
TGATGGCGACTTTAACTTCACGGTTGGCGCGTTGAGATTAAACTCAATCGGCGAGACGAACTATCTCGTGTTCTTCAACACCGCCGAAGTTTTGGCTGTTGCCACAGGCTTGCCGGTTGACCGGACATATTTCCGTAGCCGCAGCCCGTATAAGCTAAAAGCCTTTGGCGCCTTTGGTGAAGCCTACTGGCAAGCAACGGATAAGTTGAAGTGGACCTTAGGCCTTCGTTATACCGAAGATCAGAAGCGTCAGGAAAACACGCCTAGCCTTCTGCTTGCCGGCGCGACGGTCTTTCCAGGTGTTGAGAACGGTTTTGCACAAGGCGGACCAGCGCAAACTGCTGAATTTGAAGAAATCACCGGTCGCTTTGGTTTCGATTATCAAGCTGGTCCACTTTGGTTCACGGATGATTCGCTCATCTATGCTAACTTTGCTCGTGGCTACAAAGGCGGCGGTATTAACCCACCGCAGTCAGCCGGACTTGCAAGCGTCAGCAACACGTTTGACCCAGAATTCATCAACTCGTACGAAGTTGGCTCTAAGAGCACACTCTTTGGCGGTGCTGGTGTCTTGAACCTGGCAGCATTCTACTATGATTATGAAGGCTACCAAATTTCATCGATCGTGAACCGGACTTCGGTTAACGAAAACGTTGACGCAACCGTCAAAGGTTTCGAAGCAGAATTCTACTATCAGGTTACTGATAATCTGCGCATCGATTCGACGCTTGGCCTTTTGGATACAGAGCTGGCGGACCAAGCACCGTTGCTCGACACGTTTGACCAAACAGGCGGCGACCCGAACTATGTCGTTGTTAAGGACCCTGCCTCAACACAGAACTGTGTTGCGCTTGTTTCTGAAGTGAACGCTCTACTCGCTAGTCCCGCAGCAGCAGCAGCAGCGGGTATCTGTTCAGGCGCAGCAATACCATTTGGTGTAAACCCAGTAATTGGTATCCCAGTTGATGTTTCTGGTAACAGCCTCCCGGCTGCTCCGGACATTACCTTGTCTCTTGGCGCTGAGTATGAGTTTGCCATGAATGAGAATTGGGACATGTCTATTCGCGGCGATTTCTATCACCGCGGAGAAGTTTACTCACGTATCTTCAACCTGGAGGCCGATCGTATCGATAGCTTCCAGAACGCAAATGCCGCAATCCAGTTCACAAATGAGGACATGGATCTTGAGGTCGAGCTTTACGTGAAAAACCTTCTGGAAGACGATCAGATTACCAACCAGTATCTGACCGACGCATCTTCTGGTCTGTTCACCAACACATTCCTTCTTGAGCCGCGCCAGTTCGGCGTTCGCCTTAAGAAGCAGTGGTAGGCCAATAAGGCCACAAGGGGCCCCAGTAAAATGGGGAGTGAGGGGAAGGGCGGCTTTAGGGTCGCCCTTCTTTCATTTGTGACGGAATGGATTATCTAGATCCGTGAGACCTATATTCTGGAGAGACAATTATGATACGCAACGCCCTGCCCCTATTCGCAATTGCTCTGCTGACTGCATGCGGAGGAGAAGCTGCAGCGCCAGAACCTCAAGTCGATGGGTCGATTGTCTCTGATGATGGGTTGCGGCTTGTTCCGATTGCGTCTGAACTGGAATTTCCGTGGGGAATAGCCGCATTGCCGTCTGGCGAATTGCTCGTCACAGAACGTGAGGGCCGACTGCGCCTTATCAAGGACGATGCACTTGTTGCAGCGCCGGTTACCGGTCTTCCGGGTGATATTCTCATTGATGGGCAAGGTGGTCTTTTAGGGATTACGCTCGACCCGGCTTTCGCTGACAATCGCAAACTCTATCTCAGCTATTCGAAAGACATGGGCGAAACGAATACGACGGCGGTTGTGTCAGCCACGCTTTCAGACGACGCAATGGCGCTTTCGGACGTGACTGAAATCTATAAAGGTGAAGACCGCGAAACAAGCTATCACTTTGGCTCGCGGATGGTGTTTTTGCCGGACGGGTCAATGATCGTGACGCTTGGCGATGGCTATCGCTACATGAAAGACGCGCAGGATACCAACTTGCTGCATGGCAAGATCGCACGGATTATGCCGGATGGTTCAGTGCCTGAAGATAATCCCTTCACAAGTGGCGGCGGCAATCCGGCTGTCTGGTCTTACGGTCATCGCAATGTTCAAGGCGCGGTTTATCATGCGGCAACCGGTACGCTGTTTGCGCACGAACACGGCCCAAAGGGCGGCGACGAGATCAATGTGATTGAACCGGGCAACAATTATGGCTGGCCGACTATCACTTACGGCATCAACTATGATGGCACTGTCATCACGAACGAGACCGAAGCGCCGGGTATGGAACAACCTGTTGTTAAGTGGGTGCCATCAATTGCGCCGTCTGGCATGGCGGTTGTCGAGACGGCGGCGTTTTCAGACTGGTCTGGCGATTTACTGGTCGGCGCAATGAACGGTCCGAAGGGTCAGAAGCTTGTGCGCGTCGATGTCAACGCCGATGGTAGCTTGGGCGAAACTGAGGATCTGTTGGACGACCTACAGATTCCGTTTCGCGATGTGATTTCAACACCCAATGCGATCTACGTGGCCACCGCCGATCTGGACGGTATCGTCTATCGTCTTGAGAAAGCGGAATAGTTTAAACGCCGCGGCGTGACCTAAGGGCGGTGGCGAGCGTGCCATCGTCCAAATGGTCTAATTCGCCGCCAACAGGTACGCCGTGCGCAAGCCGCGTGACTTCGACGCCAAGGTCTTCGATCTGTTCGGCGATATAGTGCGCCGTCGTTTGGCCATCGACAGTGGCGTTAAGGGCAAGGATAACCTCGCGGATGTCGCCCGTTTTGATACGGTCAACCAACAAACCAATCGTCAGATCTTCTGGGCCAACCCCGTCCAAGGCGCTCATTACGCCGCCCAGGACGTGGTAGCGCCCACGGAAGGCGGCAGCGCGTTCTAGCGCCCAAAGGTCTGGCACATCCTCCACAACGCAGAGAAGGCCTTCATCGCGGCCCGTCGCCTGACAAACGGCGCATGGTTGGAGTGTGTCATAGTTTCCGCATGTCTGGCATTGCTCAATCTTTGCTGCAGCATCGGCCATCGCTTCGGCCATAGGCTTGAGCAATGTATCCTGACGTTTCAGCAAAAAGAGCGCCGCGCGCCGAGCTGAACGCGGCCCAAGCCCCGGCAGCCGAGCAATTAGATCGATCATGCGTTGAATTTCAGGGCCAGCAGATGTTTTGCTCATAGATGCTAATGTGCGGGAATCGCGGAGAGTGGCAAGAGGGTGATGCCGCGATCAGCGCTTTGCCATTAGAATACTCACAACCATCAGGCCAAAGCCAAAGATACGTGTCGGCGTCAACGGGATTTTTGGCGCACCAAACAGTCCAAACTGATCAATCAGTGCGGCTGTTACGAGCTGTCCGAGCAAAACAAAAAGTACCGCCGTGGCAACCCCCATTCTGGGCGCTAAAGTCGTGATCGATAGGATATAGAACGCGACAAGAAGCCCACCTCCGAAAAGGAAAAGCGGCGTTGTGCTAAGCTTAGACCAATCAGTTCCACCCGTGACCACAACCATGATCATCGCGCAGATAAAGCCAACAGCAAACAAGATTGCCGCCGCCGCTGGCGGGCCTATTCGCGCGCCCAGTGTTGCGTTTAAAGCGGCCATGATAGGGATGCCGACGCCAGCCAAAAACATCACGCCGGACATCCAATTCAGTTGAAGGTTCACTGTGCGATCACTTCAAACTTGCGCGATAAGCCTCGGCGGGTAATCCACCAATGCCCCAACTTTCCATTTCAACCTCGTCAATCACAACGAATGTTGTTGCTGGGTTTTTGCCGAGGACGTTGACCAAGAGATCGGTTGCACCCTTGATAAGTTCGGCTTTTTGAGCAGGCGTCACGCCTTCTTTTGTGACCTTGATATTTACGTAGGGCATACGTTTACGTTCCTTCGATTTGGCGTTCAGTGATTTGAAAAACCTTTGCCACGATTTTCCACTGCGTATCTTCACGAATGAGTGAAAGGAAATCGACGAAGTCCTTATTACCAATACTGCAGCGCACACGGGCACGAGCTGTATTCTCACCAGCAAACTCAATTTCCTCAATCAGATCGCGGCGCACTTCCCCGTTAGAGGCGGGTGAAGTGCGTTTTGCGACGATTGGAAAATATTCTTGCATTGACCGGATGAGGGGCGGCGCTTCATCTGCTGTGACGTAGACAGCGCGTGGATGAAACACCTCCTCCAGCATAGCCACATCACAGTGATAAAGAGCATCGAAATAGGTCTGCAAAACCTTCGATACGTCTTCGAACCTTGTGCTCACGAAATGAGGCCTTCGGTCCGTAGGGCCTTTTGTTTTGCCGGGCGCGAAGCAATGTTTTCGACATATGCTTTAACCTTTGCCCACGGCTCCAATGAGACATCGATGAAATTGGACCAGTTCAAGATCACAAAAGCGTAGGCATCTGCAACCGAGAAGTTGGCACCATTCATGTAGGGTTGGTCAGCGGGTAGAAAATCCTCAAAATGGCCGATTGTTTTTGATAACTTACTGATATTGCTTTCTTTTTCTTCCGCTGTGAAATCGCGACCAGAGAAGAATGGGCTGTAAGCTTTGTGAAGCTCTGATGATAGAAAGCTCAGCTGTTCCTGCAGACGCGTACGTTCAATTGTCCCATTGGCAGGTGCCAGTTCAGAATGACCTGCCTGATCAACCAAAAGCTGTAGGATGGCAGCATTCTCAGTGATCACTGACTTATCGTCTAATTCTAATACGGGGACGTATCCACGTGGGTTGATAGATTTATAATCAGCGCCCGTTTCCGTTAGACCTGCAGCTGTATCGACTTTTTCTAACTCGAATTCTGTGCCAATTTCGTTGAGGACGATATGCGCCGCCATTGAGCAGGCACCGGGTTTGTAAAAAAGTTTCATCACTATTCTCCATGTTTGTTTGAAACAGGAGGGGTAAGTGGAGACGTGAGTTTCTCTTGGCAATAAGGTTTCCATCAGATACTATATTATTGAGTTACCCTGAAGAAACCTAGTTACCGCCCATGCCTTTGAAAATGACGAAAAACAAATCTCCCGCCTTGCCGGAACGATGCATGTTAACCGAATGCATGTCGGTTATCTCAGGAGCGTGGGCACCTAATGTCATCTGGTGTTTGCGTGCTGGGCCGCGACGGTTCAGTGAGTTGCGCGCAGACATTCCGCCCGTTTCAGCGAAAGTTCTATCCAGAAGGCTGAGTGAGTTGGAGGAACGCGGCGTTCTGATCCGTCATGTGCGGCCTACATCGCCGCCCTCTGTCTCGTATGAGCTGACACCGCTGGGAACCGAGCTTATCCCGGCACTTGATGCCATTGTAAGTGTTGGTCACCGGCTGAAAATATTGCAGGCATATGAACTGCCGCTGGCTGAACGCGCCGAGAAAGAACAAAAATCCGAGCACGTGAGCGCCAAGTGATTAGTACCGCTTAAAACGGCATCTTGAAGCCGGGCATCATGCCGCCGAAACCTGCGGTGGCGTCTTTCATGGCTTTTTCCATGGCCTGGTCGAGGTTCTTTCGGGCTTCGCGGTGCGCTGCTTTGATAAGGTCTTCGACGATTTCGGCGTCGTCTTCCATCAGGCTTGGATCAATCTTAACCGAGACCAGTTCGCCTTTACCCTTTAGGGTCACGGCAACGAGGCCCGCGCCGGCTATACCTTCAGCGACTGTATCTTCGATCTGGGCTTGCGCCTCTTGCATCTTGGCCTGCATCTGCTGGGCTTGTTGCATGATTTTGGAAAGATCGGTCATCGGACGTTAGCCTTGGTTTGTACGCTTGATAGGTACGACATTGTCAGTCAGCGTTGCAGGTTCAAGAGGGGCGCTGTGTTCAACATCGACGATTTTAGCGCCGGGCAGCGCGGCTAAAGCTGCGGCAATCTCTGGGCGCTGGGCGGCGTCATCAAACTGTTCTTGGCGTTCGCGCGTCTCGCGCTCTTTATTGGTTTCAGCATCTGACTGGGAGAGGGCAACATCCCAATCCATATCGGTTTCATATTCGAGGAAATCAGTTAGGCGGCGCAGCAAATCTTTCGGCGCGCCGGGATCGACGGCGCAGATGAGTCGGCCGGGACGGAAATTTTCTGCGCGGATATATTTTCGGGCCTCACCCCAAAGGCGGGCCTCTTTGCGCGTATCGAGATGGTCGAGCACATCGCGGAAGCTGTCCATTTTAGCTTCGGACGGTTGAACCAGTTGGACGACGGCTTGAGGGCCGCCTGACGGTGAGAGCGCCTGCGATGTCGCGTCAGGCTTTCCCCCGTTGCCCGTGGCCCCTCCCCCGCTTGCAAGCATGCGGGCGGCTTCTTCAGGGCTGGGCAGGTTCGCAGCTGCAACGAGGCGCAGGATGACCATGCGAAGCGCTGTATCGGCTTCGGGCGCGGTTTGGGTGTCGCGGTAACCCCCGAGCAGGATCTGCCAGTTGCGCTGCGCTTGTGCCGGGGTCAGTGCTTTGGCAATATCGTGCGTTCGCGTCGTCCAATCAGCCGGACCAGGCAGTGTGTAATTGTCGCCCGCGGCCTGAACCGTTGCAATGTCGGCTGCGATTTCGAGCATGTCTTTCAAAATGACAAGCGGATCAGCGCCAGCACGGACTTGGTCAGCAACTTCTTCCACTGCTTTTTGGGCTTCACCTTTAATTGCAAACTCGAACGCGTCGAGGAGACGTAAACGATCCCCAAGGCCGAGTATATCGCGGACCTTAGCGCCTGTAACTTCATCGCCGTCGAGCGCTTGCACAATGGCTTGATCGAGGATGGAGAGACCGTCGCGAACTGAGCCTTCGGCGGCCCGAGCGATAAGGGCTAAGCCTTCTTCGGAGACGCGCGCGTTTTCAGCTTTTGCGATTCTTCCAAGGTGGGCAGACAGTGCTTCAGTGTCGAGGCGCTTGAGGTCAAAGCGCTGGCAACGTGACAGCACCGTGATCGGGACTTTACGAATTTCGGTGGTCGCGAAAATGAACTTCACATGGGCGGGCGGCTCTTCCAACGTTTTCAGGAGCGCGTTGAAGGACGCGGTCGAGAGCATGTGAACTTCGTCAATGATATAGACTTTATAGCGCGCCGAAACGGGCGAATAACGCACGCCGTCAAGCAGGTCGCGCATATCTGCGACACCCGTGCGAGAGGCGGCATCAAGCTCCAGCACGTCGGGATGATTACCCGCCATAATCGCAGCGCAGAAATCGCCGGGCGGATCAAGGTTTACGCTCGGCGCATCTTGGCCTTCGCGTGTATAGTTTAAAGCACGCGCCAACAGGCGGGCCGTCGTCGTTTTTCCGACGCCGCGAACACCCGTCATCATAAAGGCGTGCGCAACGCGGTTAATCTCAAACGCGTTTTTGAGCGTTCGCACCATCGCTTCCTGACCGATAAGGTCAGAGAACAAACGCGGGCGGTATTTGCGGGCAAGAACCTGATAGCCTTCATCCTTGGGCGTGCCCATTTCGGCATCCCCAAACATTGAGAAGGTTGCGTCATCACGCGCTTCGATTTCAGGCTCATCACTCATACGGAGTCTTATGGCAGGGACTCGGGGGTCGCCGCAATGGGTAACCGCCCTAAGTCAGCGGCATGACCACAGCTTTGCTTATCTTTCCGCACCAATTGTTCGCCGATCACCCTGCCCTAGAGGATGGTCCTAGCCGAATTGTACTGATTGAAGACCCGCTCTTCTTTGGCGACCAGCAATACCCCATGACATTTCATAAGCAGAAACTGTGGCTGCACCGGGCAAGTATGACACGCTATCAGACGCGCTTGGAGGGCGATTGGGACGCAGTTGAAACGGTTAGCTTTCAAGCTGGCGCGGCAATTTTGAAAGATACGATAGATCGTTTGGCCGATGAGGGTGTTGAAACGCTTCTGGCGTGTGACCCCGTGGATCTCAGCCTGGAAAAGCGATTACGAACCTACGCTGCGGCTAAAAGCATGGACCTTCGCCTTTATACGTCACCAATGTTTTTGAACACGAAGGGGCAGAACCAAGAATGGCGTTCAGGACAGAAGCGCTGGTTCATGACGGAGTTTTACAAGTTCCAAAGACGGCGGCTGGATGTGCTGATGGACGGGGATGATCCGGTTCAGGGCAAGTGGAGTTTTGACGAAGAGAACCGAAAGAAAGTGCCAAAAAAGCTGCAAGGGCAAGTGCCACAGCTTTGGCCGATTGAAGCAGATAACATTGACGAAAAGGCCCGCACCTCAATCAATGAACAGTTCCCGGACAATTATGGCACGCTCAACCAACTGTTCTGGCCGACATGCCATGACGGAGCTGCTGATTGGCTGGATAAGTTCTTGGCAGAGCGCTTTGACCTGTTCGGCCCGTATGAAGATGCCATCCTAAAAGGCGAAAGCCTGCTGTGGCATGGCGCGATAACACCGATGCTAAACATCGGCCTGCTTACACCGCAACAAGTGCTGGATGCCACGATGCGGCACGTCAAAGACAATGACGTACCTATCAATTCAGCCGAAGGGTTCATACGGCAAATCATTGGCTGGCGTGAATTTATGCGGGCGACTTATGAGGACCTGGGCGTCACGATGCGCACGACCAATCATTGGAAACATACCCGCAAAATGCCGGAAAGTTTCTGGACTGGCGAGACAGGTATTGCGCCGATCGACGATACGATCAAACGCGTTTTGGAAACTGGATATTGCCACCATATTGAGCGGCTGATGGTGTTGGGCGGGTTTATGTTCCTGTGCGAATTTGATCCAGACGATATCTATCGCTGGTTCATGGAAATGTTCGTTGATGCCTATGACTGGGTGATGGTCACGAACGCTTACGCCATGAGCCAGAATGCAGACGGGGGTCTGATTACAACGAAGCCGTACTTTTCAGGGTCGGCCTATATCAAAAAGATGGGCAACCACCCCAAAGGCGATTGGTGCGAAACTTGGGACGGTTTGTATTGGCGTTGGATCTGGAACCATGCAGACGCACTAGAAAAGAACCCACGCTGGGCGATGATGGTTTCAATGGTTCGCAAGATGGATCAGGAGAAACGCAATGGGCACTTAAAGGCCGCCAACAACTTTCTCGAAACGCTTACTTGAGCTGTTCTTGTGAGATGACGCTGCCGTCAGCGGGCATTGTGAACAGCATACCATCCTGCCCTAAAACGATATCGCCATCAAACGCATCAGATGCGCCTTTTAGATAGTAGGCGTTCAGGTAAGGCGTTGGGACAGCGGGAACGATATGACTAAGTGCCAAGACTTTCACGCCCGCTTCTGACGCGATTTCAGCCGCTTCAACCGGGGTGATATGATAGTCAGGAATATCGAACATAATCTTGGCTAGTCGCTTATTTTCGACTTTCTCAAAACCTGCCTGCATGACGCCGACCATGTCTGCGTTCAGCGCTTCTTATACGAGTAGGTCACTGCCCTTGGCGGCCTGGGCTATCGCGGGCGAGCGGGCAGTGTCGCCGGTTAGCGTGACGGAGCGGCCTTTATAATCAAAGCGATACCCAACCGCAGGCTCAACTGGGCTGTGATCCACACGGAAAGCCATCACTTTAAGCTCGCCATCATCGATGAGCGTTTCACTGGGCGCAGTGGACCGGAACGGCATAGCTTCGCCGCCCGCGCCAGTTGGTGGCGCGACATCGGCGCCGTGGTGCGCCGTACGATAGAAATGGTCTTGACGGTAAGAGAGGTTAAAACCTTCAATCACCTGCTCAACGCCTTGTGGGCCATAGACTGGCAATGGCGCTGTATGCCCGCCGCCGACCCAACGCTGCAGCATCAGCTCTCCAAGGCTATCGATATGATCAGAATGAAAATGGGTCAGGAATACAGCTTCGATTGCGCCGGGGGATATACCGACCTGCCCGAAATTACGTGGACTGCCGCTACCCGCGTCGATGACGAAAACGCGGCTCCCGGCAATAACAATCGTGGATGGGCCCATTCGGCTTGGGTCGCCAAGCGGAGAACCTGTTCCCAACAGAATGACATGCAGGCCGTCAGGTAGGTCAGCTATCAGATTTGTTGAAATCGCGCGTTCAACCGTCGTCGCAAATATGCGTTCTCCGATCTGAGCTTTAAACAGATTGGCGACCGCAAACAGCGCCGCACCAATCGCAACAATGGCAATGATCACCCATTTCAAAATACGCATATCCATCTCCCTCCCCAAGAGAAGAGCCAATCTCACCGGCAATTGCAAGCTCTAAGGATTTCGTCTGGGTAGTTTCACCCATATGATGTCATCTAATATTTGCGTAGATCATGGGTATGAAACATGCATCCCTATTAGCAGCTGCCGCTATCGCTTTTATTCCCGCTTGTGCTTCAGATTTGAAGTTTGAACCTTTGCAGGGAGAACGTTCTCAACCCGCGAGCAAAGACCAACCCAAAAATCCGGCTCCGGTGAAACAGCCACTGGAATGCCCGGTCTTTTTAAGCGCGGGCGGGTATATTAATGCGATGCCTGGGCCGGGATATGACCCGAAAAATCGGCCAACACATCTTACTATCCGCTTGAAGAATGCCCAAGGATGGGCCGCCGGAGTAAAACGAAACTCACGAGATACTGGAATTCAAGTGAACCTGTTTCCGTCGCTCAGCAAAATTGTGAAACCGCCTGCAAAAAAGCCGAGATCGTTCGGCCACATGAAGGACAAATACGAGTTACGCTTTACCGTTCGACAGCCAGAGGCACTTCGTATCACTGTCACCTGTCGCGGCCAGCAGATTGGCAGCGGCACCATCGTCGTCGCGCATTAGAAGATAGCAATATTTGGCTTGAAAATAAGCGGAGACTGGACAGTGACCCGGACCGTAACTCGTTAGGGCTGCTTCGTTCCCGATCTGACCCGGTTGGCGAGGGGTTCGTCCACCGCCAGCCTCCTGCTCGCTATATCGCCCTTACGGCAGCCCGTGACAAGAGGGCGAACGCTGATAAAGCAGATGGATGACAACTTCGAATGATATACCGCTCGCCGCCAAGCCCGTAGACCGCGCCGCACATCACCGCACCGACCCAGAATGGCTGGATGCCGCCATCAAGCGAGAAGATGTTCTGGTCTTCCTGATGCAAGGGGGAAAGCCGTTGCTGGACGCAAGCGGTAAGAGCCTCGTCTGGCTTGGACCAGAAGTCGCGCGCCTACAGCCGCAAGCGGAGCGCTTGTTCATGGGCAAAGACAAAGCGGGCGCGCCCATTTTTGCGATCAGCATGGCCAAAGGCTTCAAACTGGAAGGGTCGCTTATCGAAGGCACCGGCGAATTTACCGATATGCGCGGCGCCGCAGCGGGGTTGGAGCTGATGCAGGCTAACCTTGCCTCAACTGCGCGGTCGATTTTGGAATGGCATCGCAGCCACCGGTTTTGCTCAAAATGCGGCGGCGAAAGCGTGGTTGCCGAAGCCGGTTGGAAACGCGTTTGCCCAAGCTGTAACGGTGAACACTTTCCGCGCACTGACCCGGTTGCGATCATGCTTGCGACCAAGGGCGATAAATGCCTGTTGGGGCGTCAGGCCACTTGGCCCGCTGGGTTTTGGTCGGCGCTGGCTGGCTTTGTTGAACCGGGTGAAACAGTTGAACAAGCAGCCGCGCGTGAACTGGAGGAAGAAGCTGGCATTAAGGCGGATCCAGCGAACGCTGAATACTTGTTCTGCCAGCCTTGGCCTTTTCCATCTTCGCTGATGGTAGGGATTATCATCGAGGCCGATACGACCGAGGTTTCAGTTGAGCAAGACGAGCTGGAAGCGGCGCGCTGGATTACGCGTGAAGAGGCGCGGCAAGTCTTGGCTGGAACCCACCCTGATATCTACGCACCGCCAGCAATGGCCGTGGCGCACCATATTCTGAAAGAATGGGCGATGCGGGATGCATAAAAAAGCCCCCTCGGTTTGAGGGGGCTCTTCTTGTTATGTCCAGATGACTAGAACTTGTACCCGACGGCGATTGAGAAAACGTCGCCTTCAACTTCTTCAATATCAACGCGCGTATATTCGCCCCGCGCGTAAACATTTTCGCTGAATAAGAACTGACCGCCAACGCCGAAACCAGCGCCTGTATCACTATCGCTTGCGGTTACGCCGAAGCCTTCGGCTTCGATCTCAGCGTTTACGACGCCCAGACGACCATAGACGTTGAAGTTGTCAGACAGCGGATATTGAGCTTTTAAATAGGCCCCGACAAGGTAGTTCAGCGAGACGTCAATATTGCCAATTTCTTCGTCTTGCGTGCCGATTGCGGCTTCACCTTCAAGACTAAAATACTCGGTAAAATCGTAACCTGCACGGGCACTGACCGCGCCGATATCGATGTCGCCGCCATCACTATCAATGCTGACGAAGCTGTAACCACCATCAACATAAAAGCCTTGGGCCATGGCTGGGGCGGCCATGATTGATGCTAGGGCGAGAGCTGGGAGGAATTTTTTCATTTTATGATACTCCTGTTTTGGATCACAGACGAAGTATAACCTTCATTCAAGTCGCCCTAAACATCGAAATTCGAATAAGACATATAAGAAAATCTTGCGCCTAAAGCGGGGTGACAGCCTATTTTAAAACTGTCGGCCATTCTTGATCCGCGGATGCGATGAAACCAGCGCGGTCTTCGTTCCACGTATCCTGAACTTTTTTATTATAGTTCAGGTAGAGCTTGCCATCGACAATTGCCCAATTATCGGCGTCGCCTTTAGCGGTGTAGCCTTGGCTAACCGCCCAAGCGCAGTAGCCGCCATATTGCGGGGCATATTTGGCTGGATCAGCTTTAAATGCGGCGAGGTTGTCGGCGTTTGCGAAACGAAATTCTGCGCCCTCATATGTTGTCTTGAACTTCTTTGAACCTTTAACTGGCGTATCGTCTGTAAAGTAAGCCACTGGGTCGTGGCCCTGAACCGCAACATTTGAGAAGTTGCCGGTATATACGGCGGGTTTGTCCGCGAAGGCTGCTGGCGTGGCCATTACTATTGGCGCAGCAGTTAGAGCGGCGGCGATTGCGAGTGAACGTAGTTTCATGAGACTGGTCCTTGAGTTGATGTCTCTGGGAGGAAAGGCGGCTGTATTAGCGGGCTGGAAACAGGGCGGCTTTCAAGCCGCCGAGCAGGCCGAAAAGATCTTCGCGGCGGATGAACAGCATCAGGATTGATGTCACCCAAACGACGCATGCCATGACGAACAGGAAACCACCGTCATTGTTTGGATCAGTGCCAAGCGGCGTGAACAGATGGAAGCTAATCGCGCCCGACATAACACCAACTGCGATGAGTGCGCCGATCGCTTGTAGACGGCGCAAAGCCGGGTGGATGCCGATAAGCAGCAATAGGGACGCGAAGAGTTCAGCTGTCCCAATAACATATTGGCTGAAAAGCCCGGTCTGTGCGAACAAGCCATCTGCGCCCAAGCTGGCAGCCCAGTCATTTAGCTTGCCAAAGATCGTCTGCGTTTCCGGTGCATTCGTGAACTTGAAGCGCAAACTATCGAGAAAGACGATTGATGCGACGACAGCGATTGCGTGCGGTCCGTAGGTTTTGACTTTGTCCAGAATGCCTGTCGCGGCAGGCGTATCGTTCGTTTCTGTTTGATCGGTCATTGTGCCCTCCATTGCTTATGAAGCCTACATAGCAGGCAGCCCGATCACATGCGAACCACGCCTCGTCACGGCGGGTCACAGCGATGTGAGCAACCCGTGACCCACGCTCAATTGGGGCACAAAAAAGCCGTGCAACCTGACGGGACAGGCCACACGGCGAATTGAGCTAAGCATTACTTTTAGTGACGGCTGTTAGTCCGCTTTCTTGGGCGACCAAGAATTGGCCTTGAACGCTTCGTTCACCGGCGTTTCGGCAACATGGTTTGTGTAGTTGGAGATAACTTTTAAGGAGACCCCCAAAATCACAGCCAGCACAGACGCACGGTCATATCCAGCGGCAATAAAGGCATCCACATCAGCATCAGAAACAAAACCGCGGTCAATCACGGTTTTCTTCGTAAATATCCGCAAGGCTTCCAATTTTCGATCGTCGATCGGTCGGTCATCGCGAACGGCATCAATCACGGCCCTGTCTAGGCCGCCCATATCGGCGATTGTCGTATGAGCCGCTACGCAAAAGTGACATTCGTTCTCGACACTCGCGGTAATCGTAACAACCTGCTGTTCAAGCGGCGTCAAACCTGATTTTCTGAGCTGTTCAGTAATCAGTGCATACGAATCCAAAACGGCCGGATTTTCTGCGAGGACGGCGGAGAGGCTTGGGACAAAACCCATTTTCTTTTTCAATCCCGTCAAAAATTCCCGTGCGCCTTCTGGAGCTGTTTCTGGGGTATGAAGCTGAAATTTCGCCATAAGTGGTTTCCTGTCAAATTTTGGTTTGTGACGATTTACGCCGTTTATCATTTCTAGATGCAACGCGGGGGGCTTACATGGAAGCCGGTTAGCCTCCATATGGGTCATGCGAAATCTGCATAGGAGCGATCGATATGGATAGAATTGATGCAATGAGACTGTTCTTGCGTGTCGCAAATGCAGGTAGCTTTTCACGCGCAGCAGCCGATCTCTCCATCGGTCAACCAACGGTTTCGCGCCGCATTCAGGATTTAGAGCATCAACTTGGCGCGGAGTTATTCCACCGCACAACGCGCGCCTTGAGCCTGACCGAAGCAGGCAGCAAATTCTACGCCCGTGCGCAGGACATTTTATCTGATTTTGATGAGGCGGAAGCCGAAGCACGTGGCTTAGACAAAGAACCAGTTGGCATGCTGCGCGTAAGTGCGCCCCACTCATTCGCGCAGCTGGTGATCACGCCAACGATTGGACCGTTCCTAAAGGAATATCCACACGTGCGGATCGATCTTATGACCGATGATACGTACACGGATTTGGTAACGGAGGGCGTTGATGTCGCTTTCCGGCTCGGCGATCTAACCGATAGTGCGCTCATGGCAAAGCGGCTTCTGGTCGCCTATCGCGGCATCTGGGCATCTCCAGACTATATCGCAGCTCGCGGTGCACCAGAATGCCCGGAAAGTTTGAAAGATCATGACGGTCTTGTCTTCCGCCAATCATTGCAAGGACAGCAATGGACGTTGAAGAATATCGAATCCGGCGAAGAGAAACGCATCAATATGGATGGGCGCTTTAGAGGCTCTTCCGGGGACACGTTGCTGCAAGGCGCCATTGATGGGTTGGGGATTATAATTGCACCCGATTGGCTTGTCTGCCCGCATGTTTCAGAGGGCCGATTGGTGCGCGTGATGCCAGAATGGCGCGGCGCTGACTTACCGCTTTCTGTCGTCTGGACGGGCGGTAAGCTGCGCGGCAAATCCAAACTGTTCGTAGAACACGTTCAGAAGGCGATTAGTGAGTTGAACGAAATTGGGTAAAAAAAGAGCCGCCTCTGATGAGAGGCGGCTCTTTCCAGTTCTTATTAGAGTTTGAAGGCTTAACCAGCTTTCACGCCGGTAACCCAATCGTCAACACGGCGCTCTAGGATCGCGAGAGGCATTGCACCGCCGCCTAGGATCGTGTCGTGGAAGCCGCGAATGTCGAACTTGTCTCCAAGCTCTGCTTCGGCTTTACGGCGCAGTTCCTGAATCTTCAGCATGCCAACTTTGTAGCTTGTCGCCTGTCCCGGAAGGACGAGGTAGCGGCGCACTTCAGAGCGAGCCTGAGCTTCGGTAATCGCAGAGTTCTCTTTGAAATACTCAACCGCTTGATCTTCAGTCCAGCCTTTTGAGTGCAGGCCAGTGTCGACCACGAGGCGGATCGCGCGCCAGATTTCAGAACCTAGACGGCCGAAATCCGAGAGTGGATCGACATAAGTATCTGGCATTTCTTTGGCGAGCCATTCGGAGTATAGTCCCCAGCCTTCGCTATAAGCGGTGAAGCCCGCTTGCGTCCGGAAAGTTGGAACCGCTTCAAGCTCTTGCTGGATCGCGATCTGCATGTGGTGGCCCGGAAGCCCCTCATGATAGGCGATCACTTCAAGCTCGCGCTTTGGCATCGCCGTCATGTCGGACAGGTGAGCGTAATAAACGCCCGGGCGAGAGCCGTCTGGAGTCGATGGGAAATAGTGTTGGGCCGCGCCCGGCTGCTCGCGGAACGCTTCAACGCGCTTCACGACCATATCGGCCTTTGGCAGGATACCGAAATATTCCGGCAGAACAGCTTTGATCTTGTTGATCGCAGCTGTCGCATCGTCGATATAGCCTTGGCGACCCTCGTCCGTATCTGGATAGTATAGGCGCTCATCATCCTTCGTATCACGAAGGAATGTGAAGAATTCTTGGAGTGTTCCCTCAAATCCGAACTCAGCTTGGATCGCTTCCATCTCGCCGCGAAGACGCGCGACTTCGGAAAGACCGATCTCATGGATTTCATCAGCGGTCAGGCTGGTCGTTGTCTGATTGGCGAGGCGTTCATTATAGTAATTTATGCCGTCTGGCAGTGCGCTAACGCCCTGTGCTGTCTCGCTCGCGTTCACGCGGTCTTGTTCCTGCCATTTGATCAGACGTGTATAAGCAGGTTTTAGGTCCTTGATCAGGGCCGTGCGGATCGTGACGCGAAGCTCTTGAGCCTTGTCAGCATCGATTAGGTCTTTCGACTGCAAGTCAGCAATCTTGGCCTTTGCATCCGCCCAAAGTGCGCTGTCTTCGTTACTATCATCGAAAGGCTTACCGGTGATGATTTTCTGCGACTCTTCGATAACAGAATCGAATGCAAAATATGGGGGGCGGACACCATCTTGCGCGACCTGGCGTGAAAGCTGGGTCAGCTGGTTAAGGGCGCGGGCACTTTCGGTGATACGCGTAGCATAATTTTCCATGTCTTCAGCATCGGTCACTTTATGGAAAGCGATCAGTAGTTGCGGGAAGAATGAATGGATCGCCTGCATCTGATCAAAGACGTAGGTATTGTTGCGGAACTTGTCTGAGGCTTCGGCGGCTTCTGCCTGATAGACCCAAATGTCGTAAGAAATTTTGCCCTCTAGGGTCAGCTTATCATAGTCAAAGCTAGACTTCATTTCAGCAACATTCGCGCGTGAACGCTCTAGCGCAGCATCGATTGCCTCGATCGAGAAATCGTCGATCTGATCCTGCAATTCATCCCGACCAAGGAACGTCATCTGAATAGGGCTAAACTGTAGCTCTTCTTCGTACTTGGTTTCAAACCACTCGTTTAAGCGCGCTGTTTCTGCTTGAGCAACTTCAGCGGTTACAGCTGGTTTGGTTGCCGGTGTCGTATCACCGCTATTTGTGGCTGGACCACAAGCGGTAAGGGCTAGAATTGCGGCGATTGCCGTAAGTGTGATGCGCATAAAGGGAACTCCTTGGTGCCAATTTATTGTTAATCGGCAACAAGCAGATTTTGTCCTCACGGGCAACCCAAACGGCGCTATTTGGGCCTAATAGCCGTCTGCTGAGCCGTCTTTACGCATTTCAGTCGCAGCGATCCATGCACCCGTTTCAAAATCGCGCATGATGGCTTGATAGCCGCCGCCATTAGCCTGGCAACATTTGACGGTGTGACCGCGGCGTTCGAGTTCGACGCGCGCTTCGGGTGGGATACCTGACTCAAGCCAGATGACGCCCATATCAGTTTCACACTCATCACCGTTCAGGTCATCGGTTGGCTCACAGCCGCCGCGATGTTCCCAGCGCGCAGCGTCGCCCGCTTCCTGAAGGCCCATATCGTAATCGACAAGGTTCAGAATGATCTGCACATGGCCTTGCGGCTGCATACCGCCGCCCATCAGGCCAAAGCTCATCCATGGCTCGTACGGGCAAGCCTGATCCATTGGAACTGATGCAACCTGACAGCCGGGCATGTCTTTCTTGAAGGCGAACGCCGGGATGATCGTATGGAATGGCCGCTTGTTCGGTTCGAACACATTAGGATGCTCAGGATCAAGGCTGAACAGCTGACCACGATCCTGGAACATGAAACCGAGACCGTCGGCGACGAGACCAGAGCCCATACCGCGATAGTTCGACTGTATAAGGGAGACCATCATGCCGTCTTTATCGGTGACAGTGAGATAGGTCGTATCGCCGTCTTCGAGTTTTTTGTCCGCATCGGCATAACCCGGCGCTGGTGGAGCCATCGCTTGAGTGATGTCGATCACTTCGCCGCGTGCAGCGTTATAGCCCGGACGAATGAATACGTTTGGATCAATCCCGCTAAACTCAGCGTCAGCATAACCTGCGGCGCGATCCGCAAACGCCAAACGCTTAGCCTCAACTTGCGCCATCAAACTGTCAGGCGAGGCAAAACCCATCTCACGCAGGTCAAAGCGTTCTAGCATTTGCAGCATCTGTAGCGCCGCGACGCCTTGTGTGCTGGGGCCTAGCTCGCAGAGTTTTACTTCGCCGCGATATTCAACGCATAATGGTTCAGTCCACTCGCCTTTATGGGCAGCGAAGTCTTCCAAGCGAGGGCCGCCGCCGATGCGTTCGAAATAGCTGTCCATCGTTCGGGCGATAGAGCCCTTATAGAAGGCGTCGCGGCCACCGAATGCGATTGCTGTCAGCGTATTGGCGAGATCCGGATTGCGGAACAGGCTGCCCTCACGCGGTGCTGGAGAGAAATACGTCTTTTTAGCATTCTCATACTCTTCCAGCATGCCGCTTTCAGCGGCCGGGCCGAAACGGCGTGGGCCAAACTGCCAGTAATAGGCAATGACTTCAGGAATTGGTGCACCGTTGCGAGCGTATTCAATCGCTGGCTTTAAGTTGTCGCGCATCAGGTTGCGGCCAAACTTTTCATGCAAAGCGTACCAGCCATCGACCGTTCCGGGAACTGTGACAGGGGCGCTGCCGAAGGGCGGAATTTCTTCGCCGTCCATAAATTCATCGGCTTTGGCCTGCATGTCGGCAAGCGTTGCGCCCATCGGGCTGCGGCCTGATCCGTTATAGCCGTATAGTTTCTCGGTTTTCGGGTCCCAGACGATGGCGAAGAGATCACCACCAATGCCGTTTCCTGTCGGCTCGACAAGGCCGAGCATAGCATTCGCGGCAATGGCCGCATCCATCGCGCTGCCGCCATTTTTCATCACGTCGAGGGCGGTTTGGGTGGCAAGCGGGTGAGCCGTAGCCGCCGCTGCGCTTGGAGCGACAACGGCGCTACGGGTCCCAATTGTGCGACCGGATGGCTGGCGATCCCCCGGGCCGGGTGCAATTGCCTCTGCCGGTTCTGAAGAAGCGAAATTCGTATCGCTTTGCTCAATACTGATACACGCCGCCAAACTTAGCGTTAGTGCGCCTGCTACGATCCACCGCTTGAACATCTTTGACCTCGCCTTGCCTCTGTGTGGAAAGACTTAACTCAGTTTGCAGAGATTTCGAGTCACAATCTGGACGGCCCGGCTCACAGCGTGGAACCCATGCGCGGCCAAACGCGGTGAGATAAGATTGGATCAGCCCCTCAAGCATAACTAACCACCTCATACTCGATGCCGTCATGGTCATGAAAATAGAAGCGGCTACCGGGATCATAAGTCTGGTGAGAATGCGTTTTTATCCCTTTGGCGAGGATACGCTGTTCCGCAGCATCAAGATCATCAACAAGAATACCCAAATGATTGATTGCACCGGCTAGGCGATAATTTTCGCCTTCAGCTAACTGGCGCGGTGTCCCAACTGCATAGAGGGCGACATAGGCATCCTCGGTACCAACGTGGACCGAACGTCCGTTGTGGATGCTGTCGCCGCTCCAGCGGACTTTCCAATCAAACACATCAACCAGCATTTGTGCGGTTTTGTCGGGATCGGTAACGGTCATGTTTACGTGTTCAAACAAGCCTTGTTTCATTGATCTATCTCCTGATCTTGTGGTTAAGGAGATATCCGTGTAATTCCTCAACCTAACTTGAGGTCAAGCTATTTCTGGAGTTTTTTTATATGCCTATGAAACGCGGACTTTCGATTGGTGACTTGGCCACCCGCACAGGGCTTTCTGTATCGGCGATCCGGTTCTACGAAACCAAAGGGTTGGTGACGCCAGATCGCAATGCAGGCGGCCAGCGCAGGTATGAAGGTTCGGACATTCGCCGATTATCCTTCGTCTTGATCGCACAGAAAATGGGCCTAACGATTGAACAGATTGGAACCGTTATGTCTGGTCTGCCAGAGGGCCGAACGCCAACCAAGGCTGACTGGACACGGATCAGCACAGGCTTTCGCAAAATGTTAGACGACAAGATCGCGATGATGGAGCGGATGCGCGAAAAGCTGGACGGCTGTATCGGCTGTGGCTGCTTGTCGCTGAAGAAGTGCGCTTTGTATAATCCAGAAGACAAAGCGCGGACAGAAGGTGCGGGCCCGCGTTTTGTCCTGCAAGACTAACCGTATTTGGCCAAGACCGTCGCCCACATCGCGCGCAGGCCACATGCTGCGCCGCCAGCCGGGCGACCGAATTTGCCTTCACGCCACGCCCACACGTCCAAGTGAACCCAGCTTTTCGCGTCGACAAATTGCTTCAGGAATATAGCCGCCGTGATTGAGCCCGCCATGCCGCCCGCAGCACTGTTAACAAGGTCAGCAATCGGGCTATCGAGCATCGATTTATAAGGCGACCAGAGAGGCATACGCCATGCGGGATCGCCGCTGGTCGCGGCGCCTGAAGCAATGCCAGTGGCAAGGGTTTCATCATCGGTATAATAGGGCGCAAGGTCTGGGCCTAGGGCAACACGGGCGGCCCCTGTCAGCGTTGCAAAATCGATCAGTAGATCGGGGTCGCTTTCACTCGCGCGTGTTAAAGCATCGCCAAGGATCAAGCGGCCCTCGGCGTCAGTATTATCTATTTCAACGCTAAGGCCCTTGCGGCTGGACAGGACATCGCCCGGACGGAACGCATCACCGGCAATCGCGTTTTCAACCGCTGGGACGTAAAGTTTTAGATGGACGGGAAGATTGGCGCCCATCACCAGTTCGGCCAATGCAATCGCATGCGCGGCGCCGCCCATATCTTTCTTCATCAGGCGCATATAGCCGCCCGTCTTCAGGTTCAGGCCGCCCGTATCAAATGAAACGCCTTTGCCAACAATGGCGAGCTGTGGATGGCTTTCATCCCCCCAGCTTAGCTCCATGATCCGGGGCTCTTGCGGCGCGGCGCGGCCAACTGCGTGCACCATCGGATAGTTTTGGGCGAGCAATGCTTCACCGATCGTTGTTTCAAGCGTTGCGCCATAGCGCTCGGCCAAATCACTTATTGTCGACTGAATGTCGATTGGTCCCATATCTTCTGCAGGCGTGTTTACGAGGTCGCGCAGACGATCAACCGCGACAGCTTCACGGATCATCGCCTCTGCTGCGTCACCCTCGCCAAGAACGAGGCGTGGCGGCGTCGCCTTATCCTTAAGGTAGCGGTCAAAGCGGTAAGCACCATCGGCCCAACCCGCCGCGATATGCGCCATCGGTAGACGACCTTCGCGAGCAATTTCGTAGTCCGCCTCTGGAAGCTTGGCAGACAGCGCCGCGAGGGCGAGTGCATTCGTGCCTTTGCCTAGGCCGAAGAGGACATCCGCGACGCGCCCTTCAGCATCTGCGGTCAGCACCATTTGGCCATCATTGGCTTTAAAGTTTTGAGCCGTCGCTTGGGCCAGAAGCCCCGCAGGCAAACCAGAAACACTGTCCCAATCTGTTGAAGTGTAGAGGTGAACGCGTGCGGTATGCGCCGCGGACGCAACCAAAGCAGAATGAGTAGGCATGTAAAAAGTCCAGTTTAGTTAATCGAAACGCCGATTTTGTTAACCTGATCTTGACCAGGATGAAGCCATAGATGGCATTGATAAAGCTTTGGAGCTAGCGAAAATGTCCAGTCGAACCCTTATCGCGCGGTCTGTTTCTATCGCCGTCTTGGCGAGTCTTGGCGCCTGTGCAAGCAGCCGGGCGACGCCTCAAACTTCGGCAGAGGAAGAAGCGTTCCAACAAGCGATGGAGGAGGCGGTACGCCCCGCAACACCGGAACAAATCGCCAAAGCTGAACGCTCCGATCCGCTTACACGCGCGAACTTTTGGGCGCGCGAGCACAAGATCAATGCCGCTGACCTAAAAACTACAGTTAAATTTATTCGCTCGCTTCGTAGCATTGGAAGCCATGAACGTGTCCTCGATGTCGCGACTAAAGCGCTGCCCATCCACCCCGATAGTTATGAGATTTATCTTGAGCTTGGGCGATCATTGCTGGCCGACGGCAAAGCAACAGAAGCAAGCCAGGCTTTCGTGCGCTCGGCTGACCTTTCGCCCGAAACAGATGCAACACCACTAGCCGCATTGGGCGTCACGTTTGACCGACTGGAAATGCATGACAAGGCTCAGAAGGCCTATGAGCTGGCGCTGCAGCGGCAACCCGACCGCGTTTCAACCTTGTCTAATTACGGCATGTCTTTGGCCCTCACCGGGCAATTGGAGCAAGCCGAGGCGCAATTACGTAAAGCCGCAGCACAACCGAGCGCCGATGTCCGTGTGCGCCAGAATCTAGCCCTGATACTCGGCCTACAAGGTCGCATGGATGAGATGGCGGCAGTTGATCCAAGCGCACCGCGCCGTACGATTGAAGCAAACCGAACAGCCCTGCGCAGCATGATGCTGCCTTCACGTTCATATGAAGACTTGCAGGCATATGATGCTTCTGTGGTCGAGGATGCACGCCCTGCCGCGCAGGCGATGCCAGAGGTCCGTGAAGCACTAATTACCGAAGATGCTCTGCAAGAGCCCGGAAAAGCTGTCAGCGAGCCGCTAGAGACGGTCAAGCTGGTTGATGAGGGGCTTTCAGGAGAGCCTGCTCAAAAGCCGATTGCGCTTCGCCCGAAGCTACGCGGCCCGCAAGACAGCTAAAGCCTTAGACGAGACGGTTCGTGTCCGGTTCAACTTGATACTCGAGAGCGCTTGTCGACATTGGTGAGTTGTCACCATTTTCCGTGTTCATTGAGCTGATCTTGATGTAAGCAGGTCCAAGCACAACGAGGAACAGAACTGGTAGGAAGAACAGGATCATAGGCACGGTCAGCTTCGCTGGAAGTGCCGCGGCTTTCTTCTCAGCTTCAGAAATACGCATGTCACGGTTTTCTTTCGACATGATACGCAAAGCATCACCTAGCGGTGTACCGTACCGCTCACCCTGAATAAGCGCCAAGGTGACAGCCTTTACACCATCATGGCCTGTACGCCGAGCTAAGTTCTCGTACGCCTGTCTACGTTCTTGAAGGTAGGATAATTCGGCTGTCGTTAGCTGTAACTCTTCAGCCAGCTCAACTGACGCTGTACCGATCTCGCCGCCTACTTTCGCGAAAGCCATTTCAATCGACATGCCCGATTCCACACAAATCAACATCATATCAAGCGCGTCGGGGAAGGCCTTCATGATTGAAAGCTGTCTATTGGAGGCAATATTACCAACATAGAGGTTTGGCGCGTAGAAGCCGATTGCAGCCCCAAACACAATTGAACCGTACTTCATTTGTGTCGACATGCCGTGATCATTGACCAAGAAAATGTAGACGAACATGCCAACTGCGCCGAGGAAAGGCAGCGCAAATCGGCAAAAATAGAAGATCATAAGCGGTTTTGGACCACGCAATCCGGCTTGTTCCAATTTCGCAGCAATATTTGGATCTTCCAGCATTTTCTGGAGATCGAGCTTCTTGGTAATATCGGCGACTGTACCTTTAGCTTCACGCTTAAGGCCCGGCTGATCGAGGCCAGCTCGGCTTGCGCGGCGAAGCTTCTCTCGCTGCGCGGTAACCTGCTTTAGCCGCGTCTCAAGCTTGTCACCTCTTAAGGCAGGTAACATGACTGAAGTGATCGTCGCGAACATCGCCACCGCCGCCAGCATGGCTGCAAGGGTGCCTGGGTCGCTTAATGATTCAGCAAAAGTCATAGCGCTCCCCTAGATATCCAAATTGATCATTTTTTTCATCACGGTGATGCCGGTCGTCATTAGGCAAAATGCCATGAACAGGATCATGTGACCTGTTGAAGTGACGAAAAGTTCCATGATGTAGGCTGGCGTCGTCAGATAGACCATGAATGCCACCGCAAAGGGTAGAACGCCGATGATCATCGCAGAAGCTTTGGCTTCCGAAGACAACGCACTAATTTTCTCACGCATCATACGGCGCGAGCGAATGACGTTTGAAAGATTGCCGAGCGCCTCAGAGAGGTTACCACCTGATTTTGCCTGAATGGTCAGCACAATCACGAAGAAGTTCACTTCTGATAGCGGAACCCGCTTATAAAACGTCTGTAGTGAGCGTTCGAGCGTGGTTCCCATCTGAATATTGTCAGTCAATCTCTGCATTTCGGGGCCAAGCGGCGAACCCGTTTCTCGAGAGATAATTTGTAGACACTCGTTCAAAGGAAGACCGGATTTTAGACCGCGAACGATGACATCCATGCCGTCGCCGAACTGATTCAACAGCTTTTTGTTTCGCCCTTTGGCAAGAAACGCGAGCACCCAACGCGGAAACCCAATTCCGCCACCGATTGCAGCCGCGATAATGGTCACGATCCGGGCAACGTCTTCACCGAGTATCGCAACAATATCCACTGGCCCAAGTGGCGGAGGCCCCTTTGCACCAGACAGGAAGATAAGCGCTGCAAACACCACAGCCAGAACGCCTGAGATGATGAGGAAAGTCTTGGCAGGCATTTCTAGCCCGGCCTGATTGATCTTGCTTTGTAAATCGTTGGACGTGAGAGACGCACGGCGCTTCTCATCTTGCTCACGCAATTTGTTGAGCATTTGCTGTGTTTGTTTGCGGCGGGCAGTATTAGGATCGTCTTTTTCGCCCGTTTTGCGACGACCACCTTCGCCAGTCGAAAGTTGTTTGGCGCGCTTAGATGCTTTTTCCTGCCCGGCATCGCCGGTAAACGCGATGCCTAGCCCAGCAATCACCAGGAATGCTAAACCACCAATAATATAGATAAGATTGTCACCGCTCAGAAATTCCATTGTCTAATCCAATGCATCCAAAGCTGTCGCGAGGTCTTTCTCGAGATTGTAATATTGCGCGCGGTCCCAGAAGCGCGGGCGACCGATACCTGTCCCACGGTGCGTACCAATGATTTTGCCATCATCGTCTTCGCCCGTGATTTCATACTTCAGAATATCTTGAAGAACGATCGTGTCGCCTTCGAGGCCCATAACCTCAGTCACGTTCATGATGCGACGCGAGCCATCGCGCAGACGTGACGCTTGAACGATCAAGTCAATTGATCCGCAAATCATCTCACGAATTGTTTTCTGCGGCAGCGTAAAGCCACCCATCGTAATCATAGATTCCACACGAGACAGTGCCTCACGCGGCGTGTTGGCGTGCAATGTTCCCATTGAGCCATCGTGGCCTGTGTTCATCGCCTGCAGAAGGTCAAATGCCTCTGGGCCACGAACCTCACCCACAATGATACGTTCAGTACGCATACGCAGACAGTTCTTGATCAAGTCACGCATCGAAATCTCGCCTGAGCCTTCGATATTTGGTGGGCGTGTCTCTAGGCGCACAACATGCGGCTGTTGCAGCTGAAGTTCCGCGGAGTCTTCGCAGGTAATGACGCGCTCACCCGGCTCAATAAAGGCGGTGAGACAGTTCAAAAGCGTCGTTTTACCAGAACCGGTACCGCCGGAAATTAGGACGTTACAGCGTGAATGCCCAATGATCCGAAGGATCTCAGCACCCGGCTCAGATATCGATTTGAAGTTCACAAGGTCCTGAAGCTTTAGCTTGTCCTTTTTGAACTTACGAATGGTGAGTGTCGGGCCGTCAATCGCCAGAGGCGGTGCAATCACGTTCACACGAGAGCCGTCTAGCAAACGGGCGTCACAAATTGGGCTGGCATCGTCCACACGTCGGCCAACCTGGCTCACGATGCGCTGACAGATGTTCATAAGCTGAGCGTTGTCACGGAAACGGATGTTCGTGCGTTCAATCTTACCGTTGACTTCGATATAGGTCGTATCGGCGCCGTTCACCATGATATCGGCGATGTCATCGCGTGCCAGAAGTGGCTCTAGCGGGCCATAGCCAAGCAAGTCGTTACAAATATCGTCGAGCAGATGTTCTTGCTCAGAAATCGACATGACAACGTTTTTAATCGCAATAATCTCAACAACAATATCGCGAATTTCTTCGCGGGCGCTGTCTTGATCAAGCTGGGCCAATTGGCCGAGATCAATCGTATCGATCAAGGCATTAAAAATTGTCGTATTTGTTGCGTAATACTCTTCGGAACGATCAGTGACTTTCGTCACCTTCTCCTCTTTCACAGCGGTCGGAGGTTTTAGCGCAACGGGCTTTGGCTTTTCAGCCTTCGGCGGCGGTGCAATAGCAGGCTTTGCCACAGGCGGTTTAGCCGCTGCGGGTGATGTTGGTTTAGCTGCTGGAATTGCTCCAGCGGACCGTTTGCCAAATGCCATTATCGTGCCTCTCGCCTATCCTCTATTTGCCCATAATTTTTTTGAGGAAGGATTTTTGTTCAGGAACAATTTCGCGGCCCGTTAGGAGCCCTGCGAGATTATCAATTGCGATGGATGACTCAGCTGCCGGATCGGTTTCTGAAATCATCTGTCCATTGTTCGACGCATTGCCGAATAGCTGCGGGTCAAAAGGCAGAACCGTATCAGGCTCAATCCCCATTGCCGCTGCGAAGTCTTTGACTGGAATCTCAGGGCGTTTGGGAACACCCATCATATTCATGATTAAGCGCGGAGGATTGTCATTCGGGCGTTCAGCCGTGAGCTGATCCACAATGTTCTTACCGTTCCGCAGAGAGGCTAGGTCTGGCTGGCAAACAAGTATGACCTCATCTGACCCTAGGAGTGTCTCATACGTCCACGAATTCCACGCATGCGGTAGGTCCAACACGACGTATGGCATAACGCGGCGCACGCCGTTAATAACGGTCGTATAAGCTTCTGATGGAATTTCCATAACTTGAGAAACTGAAGCTGGGGCAGTGAATAGCGATAGACGCTCAGTTGCTTTCGAAAGCAAACGCGTAATGACGGCATCATCAACGCGCTCTGGTGCAAGCAATGCATCAGCGACCGTTTGTTGATTATCAAGGTTGAAATCGAGCGCTGTTGTTCCGAACGATAGATCAAGATCAATCAACGCTGTGTTCACGCGCGCATTCTCAGAAAGTGCCCAAGCAAGATTGTGTGCAATCGTCGATGACCCGACACCGCCTTTTGCACCTACGATTGAAATCGAGCGTCCAACGAATGGCGCATCTGGATCGGCGAACAAATTGCTGATCGAGCGAACAATCTGTAAGGGTGTGACAGGTGGTACAAGATACTCACTGACACCGCGCGTCATAAGCTGTCGATACAAACCAATATCATTGGTTGCCCCAATGACCATGACCTGAACACCCTCATCGCAATGTGACGCCAGCTCATCGATCTGAGCAATCATTGTCGCATTTGGCGCAGAAGACTCCAGAATAAGAAGGTTCGGAGTCGGGTTTGACCGCATGTAGGCAATACCGGCTTCCAAGCCGCCTTCATGCACCTCAACGGTTGCCTGAGACATCCGGCGATCCTCAGCGACCGCGCCGATCAGCTGGGCTGTTTTGGTTGTTTCACAAAAGACTTGTGCCGCAATGGCCGGTATTGCCCGCGCGCCGCCCTCTTCTGATTCAATGTAAACTGCTGGCTCGAATGTCGGTTCTTCAAGGTCCTTCATCGGTGCATCAAGGTTCACGTCTTCAAGCGCGGGCGGAGCCGCTTCTTCAAAAACGTTCGCAAGAGCAGTATCGAGGTCATCCTCGAATTCCATATCAAAGTCGTCTTCAAACAGTGCGTTGTCGTTTGACATCTTACTTTACTCCCTGCGAGCTCTTCACAGCCTCTAATTAATAGCTGACGAAATAGCGCCAGACTCTGTTGCATCACGCGCCGCGGCCGTTGTTGCGCCTTGACGCCAAGCCTCAAGCTGCACATTGCGCCGTTCGAGGTCGCGTGCATCCAACACACGATCACCAAACAGATCCGCAGGCTCAGCAATCATCGCTGCCATGTTTGTTCGAACCGCGCAGCCAAGGGTTGGAAGATCGCTGTTCGAAATCGCATTTGAGAAATCAATCTCGCCCAATTGCGGACAATCCGGAGCAACCGCTTCATACGACTTGAAAGCCATAATCAGTGGTGCGTTGCGGCGGTTGCGAGCATCATAAGCTGCGCCAAGAATTTCTTCGTATTCAATGCCGGCTTCCCAGGCCAGTTCACGCGCCTCTACAGCCGCGCCAACGGCTAGCTGCGGATTAATCGCGCCCTTCGGCATGGACATGACCAAAGGCCCATGCCCGCTGGCATTGTAGTCAGCGAGAAAACCGCGAATTTTTGCAACTTCACCAAGGCGAAGTTGGCTGTCGCGTGGGTCCAGATTGACTTCTAAATATTCAGTTTTTTCACGCACACCAATATCGTTTCGGTCCAAGGAGACACCTTGAAAATACTCAACGGGCACATTGCTTGGCGCTTTGTTCGATTGGCAACCAGCGATCGTTAGAAGGCCAATACCAAGAATGGCAAATACGGAAGTATGTTTCGTCATCAGTCTTCCCTACTCTTCAATAAAGCCCACAGGGGCGTTGTAGTTTTCAGCATTCAGACCCTTACCCGGCGCCGCATACTGAGCGTTCAGCTTGCCGAAGAAAATGGTCTGCGGATCAGAGGCATTCACATAACCATCAGCAGGTGTGCGGAGTTCATCCTTACGCGCCGGATCAACTAGATACGGGGTAACAATTACGACCATTTCCGTTTCTTCGTTGATAAAGTCACGCGACTGGAAAAGAGCCCCCAAAATAGGTAGCTTCTTGATACCCGGCAGCTGATCAATCGTCTGTCGAGATTTGCTTTGGATCAGACCTGCCAGCATTGTTGATCCACCAGAAGGCAACTCAACAACGCTTTCAGCGCGGCGAACAACAAGGGCTGGAATCGTCAGAGTCTGGGCCGTGATGACGTTACCGTCGCTATCGAGGCCGGCCACGGACGTGCCTTGAAATGCGCCCTGGTTCGAAAGCTCAGAGATTTCTGTTGAAATCTTTAGAGATATCCGCCCTTCTGACAGAACGACCGGCGTAAACGCTAGCCCAACACCAAATGGTTTAAACTCGACGGTGATGCGACCGTTATTATCTTGGCCGGTTGGAACCGGAAACTCACCGCCAGCAAGGAATTTTGCCGCCTCGCCCGAAACAGCCATTATGTTTGGTTCAGCCAAAGTGCGCACAATCCCAACCCGTTCAAGCGCGTCAATTGCTGCGCCCGCTGATGATTGAAACTCTTGCCCACGGTAATTTGTGTATCCAACATTTGTCGACAAGCCCCCCAAAGACGAACCTGCAACATTAAAGCTGTTCGCGCTCGAAATTCCAAAAATGTTGGAAAAATCACCCGGGAATAGTGATGTTGTACCTGTATCGACATTTCCTGTGATGCCATCACCGGCAACATCTGCAAATAACTGTCGTTCCACCAATCTTGAAAAATCACCAAAATTTGTTGTTGCAGACAGATTGATACCAAGCTGCTTCACAACAGTGCGCTGCATCTCGACGATACGCACTTCAAGCATGACCTGATCTTTGGCCTTTATGGACATCATGTTCATGACAGTAGATTCACCGTCAGCGTCGCCCGCAAACGCGCTAACAAGGCGCATCACCTGATCAGATTGCAAAATATTGTCGACTTCACCAGAAACAACGAGACGGTCATTGATACTTTCAATCTTCACGCGCGCATCGGGAACATAGCGGGCGACAAGCTCTTCGATGCTTGTGGTATCAATACCAACAGAGATTTCGAGGTTAAGTAGCGGGTTTCCATCGCGGTCAAAAATGAACGCGTTTGTCTGACCGCTTTCAATGCCGCGAAAAATGATCCGTTTTGCCGTTTGAACAGTCGCGTCAGCAATTGCCGGGTTCGTGATTACGATGTCAGCCGCTGGGCGATCCAATTCGATAACCATCGACTTGTCTTTGCCCAGTTTCACGATCTTGGTAACATTGGAGTCACCGGGCTCGATCGTGCTGACCCCCATAAGATTTTGCGCAGACGCTGCCATCGGACAAAGTCCCAATGTCAGCGCGAGCGCACTCGCCTTAAGAATTAGTTCCGCGCGCATTACAGGCTTCCCCCAGCTGCAGGCTTACCACTGCGATAGACAACGACGCCGCCGCCCTGATCAACAGCGTCCAACGCGCCTTCTTTTTCGAGCGCGAAGCCATCATTGAAGTCAACGTCAGCGACACTTCGAAGTGTTAGAGAGACAGTGCCACTGCGTGCCGCCAGCGCCATAAGTTCAGCTTGGCGTGATGTAAGTTCCATCGTGGCGGTAGACCCCGTCAGCGTTGGGATGCCATCCATGTCCCCAAACGACTGATCGATTGCGAGTATGCGAACATTTTCTAGGATTGTGCTCGTTACGGTGCGTTCTTCAAGCGTTTCGCCGTTTGTGAACTCAATCTCTTGGGTGAGAATTACATCGACACGGTCATCCGGCAAAATAAAACCCGCTGAAGCGGACTCAGGTGAAATTTCAACCGCTGCGGCTCTAAAGCCCGGCTTCAAAAGCGCGGCCATGAAACCAGTCTCACCCTTTTGAACTATCTTCTGGGGCAGGATTGGTTCGTCAGCATATGTCGCGACGCGAACGACGCTGCCCGAAATAGTTTCCATTGCATCTGGTGCAACTTCCTGCGTGAAATACCCTGGGTTGATCGCTGCTTCTGGCCAGTCTGCCCACCGCAACACATCCGGCGTAATCAGCGAACCAGCGCGAAGGTCGTTCATCGCAACGAGGACTTTTTGCTGTGAGACCTCGACCTCAACAATTCTTTCAACTGTTTCAGTCGCCGTTAGAGGCTCCGGCGCTGATGCCATGTTTCGAACTAAGAAGGCCGCAAGGACCGCTGCGATGGCTGCAACAGCCAAGATTATAATACGCATCGGTGACATCTAATGCACCCTTTTTCTCTACCCCGGCGTCCAAATGAACGGACCCCCTCCAGAGTTTTATGACATGCCGAAGCTAAGGCATGGTTAACCGAAACTCCTGATTTGGCTTAGGAATTCAGTAAGGAATGGCGAAGCTGGAACGGCCATGAATGCGCCGATGGTAATCGCGATCCCATATGGAACACCTTTACCTTCCTTGAGCGTGGCAATCCCAAAACCGGGCGTCACCTACGCTGGGATCGTGACACGTAGAATCACGACAAGGATCGTCAAAGCAGCCCCCGAAAGCGTCATCCCCAGCACAAAGTCGGTTGCCCCAACAGGTCCAACCCAGAGCATGACCGCTGGAATCATTTTCGCGTCGCCGCCGCCAATCCCCCCTAAGAAGAAAAGCGCAATGGTCGCAGCAAACGCGATCGCGGCCACAAGGAAATGCCAACCAACTGTTTCAAATCCTGGCGCGGCGATAATGGCGGCGGGAATGAAAAGAAAAGCCATCCAACCATTCAACCAGTTGGGAATGGTCAAGGTTTCAAAATCGATTAGGGCGGCGAGAAGACAGAGAGCGAGGAAGGTCGCAATAAACAGACTTAGGATCATGATGGCTCCAAAAATTCCACATTTGGCTAACCATGACACAAATCACTTAAGGATCACTTGACGCGCATGGTGGAAAATCGCGCGCGCAAACGAAAAAAGCCGCTGGCGAACCAGCGGCTTTCGGATCAGCCCGGAGGCTAAATCATTACTCAGTGAGGTCGTTAGACCATCTGAGACGACACTTTGTCGAATGTAGAAGCAGTCTTGGTACCAAGTGTTGTTACCGCACCGATGATAGCGACTGCGATCAAACCAGCGATAAGACCGTATTCGATTGCTGTTGCACCAGACTCATTCTTGAAAAAATTACGCATTGGAAACTCCCACTATGCAGATTGTCGACGTTCCGATTTGATTTGGTTTTATTCCCGAAACAGCTTTGATTCTACAGGACCGTTCTTGAAATCTCGTAAACCGAAACAGAAACTTTCTGAATGAAAACCAAGCATTCATTAACCTGAATTCCCGCGATAGCCGCTGGAAAAGCTCAAGCTATTATAAGGAGTATAGCGGCCTTAGGATTCAGCTAACTTATTTGCACGATGATGACCAGCATTCGATCAGGAGATTTAAATGCCGATGCTCAAAAGGTTCGCAACCGCCGCTATCGCTTCACTCGCCGTGTCTGCAGCTGCCTATGCAGGGCAGTTCACAGTTGAGGCGGGCAAGACAAAACCCCTCAAACTGAAAGCTGAGGCTGGAAGCG
>JAQWGO010000179.1 GCA_029238175.1 Henriciella sp.
CCCACCAACACCTCGGCATGGAACTTCTTGCCAAGGTGAAAGAAGACTTTGCTGATATGATGAAGGTTGAGCTAGAGCCAAAGCTTGAAGGTCGCCAAATGACGATGGTGATGTCACCGGTCAAATAGCGGCGCGAACAGAGCTGAAGACTCAGCTTGATTCTCCCCTCTGTTTCAGTCATATACCCCGCTTCCGCAGCGATTGGGCCGAAAACGGCATGCCTTAATCGCTCAAAATAGCATCAAATCAGAGCCTTAGCGCTCGACAGGAGATCGAAATGCCGAAGATGAAAACCAAGAAGGCCGCTGCAAAGCGGTTCAAGATCACGGCTACTGGTAAACTTAAGCACGGCGTCGCAGGTAAGCGTCACCGTTTGATGAGCCATAACGGTAAGTATATCCGCCAAAACCGCGGTACTGAAGTTGTTGCCCACGCTGATACCAAGCGCGTCCTCAAAAAGTTTCTGCCTAACGGCCTGAAGTAAGATCTGAACCGAATTTTGAAGTAAGGAGCCTAACTTATGGCCCGTTCACGTAATAAAGTGCCTGCGCACGCCCGTCACAAGAAAATCCTAAAAGCCGCCAAAGGCTATCGTGGTGCCCGTTCTAAACAGTTCCGTACAGCTCACGCTGCGGTCTGGAAAGCCGGCCAGTATGCCTATGTTGGCCGTAAGGTTAAGAAGCGCAGCTTCCGTAGCCTATGGATCCAACGTATCAACGCTGCGGTTCGCGAGCTTGACGAAAACATGACATACTCACGCTTCATTGGCGGCTTGAACAAGGCTGGTATTGAGATGGACCGTAAGGTGATGTCTGACCTCGCCATCAACGAACCAGAAGCATTTGCACTCCTAGTGGAGAAAGCTAACGCTGCACTGGCTTAATCGCCGGTTCACAGCGAAGCTTTTCTCCGCTAATCCGAACCGCAAGAAGCGGGGTCGGAATGGCCCCGTTTGTCTGAAAGACGAGAAACGGGGCTTTTCATGTCCGATATTCAAACGATCGAAACCGAAGCTATTGCCGCTGTCGCTGGCGCTGCTGATCTGGCGGCGCTTGATGCCGTCCGCGTCGCAGAGCTTGGCAAGAAGGGCCGTGTCTCTGGCCTGATGAAAACGCTGGGCAAGATGAGCCCAGAAGAACGTCAGGACATTGGGCCTAAGCTTAATGCACTCAAAAACCGAGTTGCTGAAGCAGTTGAAGCACGCAAAACCAAACTGGAAGATGCTGCCCTAGAAGCGCAGCTCGCAACCGAAACGCTCGACATGACATTGCCGCCGCGCCCTGAACATATTGGCGCGCTTCACCCCGTTATGCAGGTTTTTGAAGAAGTTGCGGCGATCTTTGGCGATATGGGCTTCGCGGTTGCCGAAGGGCCGGACATTGAAGACGATTGGCACAATTTCACCGCGCTGAACTTCCCTGAAGGTCACCCGGCGCGGGAAACGCATGACACGTTCTTCTTCCATCCACAGGAAGGTGATGCGCCAAAAGTTCTGCGCACGCACACATCACCTGTTCAAATCCGAACGATGATGAACCAGAAGCCACCGATCCGCATTATTGCGCCGGGCCGGGTTTACCGCAATGACTGGGACGCAACCCACACACCGATGTTCCATCAGGTCGAAGGCCTAGTGATTGAGAAAAATATCCATATGGGTCACCTGAAAGGGTGTCTAATCGACTTCGTAAAGGCGTTTTTCGAAGTTGAAGACGTCGAAGCTCGTTTCCGACCGCACTTCTTCCCATTCACTGAACCAAGCGCCGAAATGGACGTGAAATACACAAAAGACGGCCAAACGATTAAGATCGGCGCTGGCGACAGCTGGATGGAAATCCTTGGCTCCGGTATGGTTCACCCAAACGTCCTGCGCAATTGCGGGATCGACCCGGATGAGTATCAGGGCTTTGCCTTCGGCATGGGCATCGACCGTTTGGCGATGCTGAAATACGGCATGCCAGACCTGCGCCCATACTTCGAAGCTGACGCGAGCTGGAGCCGCCACTATGGCTTCAAGCCTTGGCTCACGCCAAGCGTTAGCGGAGGACTAAGCTAATGAAGTTCTCACTATCATGGCTCAGCGACCACCTCGCCACGACCGCGTCTCTTGAAGAGATTATGGCCTTCATGCTCAAAGCAGGGCTTGAGGTTGAAGAGGTTCATAATCCTGCTGAAGACTTGGCGGCTTTCACGATCTGTAAGGTGAAAACAGCAGAACCTCATCCTGATGCCGACAAATTGCGCGTCTGCACCGTCGATACAGTTGATGGCGAAAAGCAAATCGTCTGCGGCGCGCCGAACGCGCGTGCTGGCATGACGGCGATTTATGCGCCAATGGTCGCGTACATTCAGGGTCTCGATTTTAGCCTAGACAAAAAGCCCCGCAAAATTCGCGGCGTCGAAAGCTCTGGCATGATGTGCTCTACGAAGGAGTTGAATGCTGGCGAAGATCATGATGGCATAGCTGATCTGGATGATGGCATCCCGCTCGGCACACCTGCTGCTGATGCGCTCGGCTTAAACGACCCAGTGATCGATTTCGAAGTGACCCCAAACCGTCCAGACTGGCTCGGTGTAAAAGGCATTGCGCGTGATCTTGCTGCAGCTGGGGCCGGAGGCTTCGTTGAAGAAGCTTTTAAGAAAGTCAGCGGCACTTACGATTGCCCGGTGGAGATCGAACTCGACACGCCAGAGGCTTGCCCGATTTTCACTGGCGCAATGATTAAGGGTGTCAAAAATGGACCATCCCCCGCTTGGCTTCAGGCGCGGCTAAACGCGGTCGGAATTACACCGAAAAACCTACTCGTAGATGTCACCAACTATATCTCGATCGATCTTGCACGTCCGCTGCATGTCTATGATGCAGCAAAGCTGACCGGCACAGTTCGTGCGCGTCTGGGCACCAAAGGCGAAACACTCGAAGCTCTGGATGGCAAGACATACGAGATCACGCCAGAAATGTGCGTGATCGCGGATGAAAGCGGCGTGATTGGCCTTGGCGGCGTCATGGGCGGCGAAAGTACCGCCGTAAGCGATGACACAACTGACGTTTTTATCGAAAGCGCTTGGTTCGACCCCCTACGCACTGCAAAAACCGGCCGTGCGACAGGCATTATTTCAGACGCACGCTATCGTTTTGAGCGCGGCGTCGATCCAGCGTCTTGCTTGGACGGTCTCAACCTCGCACTGAAACTGATCCTCGAATATGGTGGCGGCGCGCCGTCGAAAGCCAATATTGCCGGCGAAGCTCCTGCTGCTGAGAACCGTATTGAATTCTACAAGCGTGACGTTGCCCGCCTGACTGGATTGGACGTTAAACCAACTCAAATGAAGAAGCTGATCAAGTCACTCGGCTTCACGATTGAGGACACCGGCGAGACATGGTTCCTCACAGTTCCAAGTTGGCGTTTCGATATGGAGCGCAGCGCAGACATCGTAGAGGAAATCGCGCGCCTCGAAGGTTTCGATACGCTTCCAACAACATCATTGCCTGAACCTGAAGGTGGCCGCAAAGCGGTGACTACAC
The DNA here is from genome assembly GCA_029238175.1 of Henriciella sp. GTDB lineage: Bacteria > Pseudomonadota > Alphaproteobacteria > Caulobacterales > Hyphomonadaceae > Henriciella. Next base: position 3,527 of record JAQWGO010000179.1, read on the forward strand.
CGATCCAGGACCGCGTTCGTACAGCGCGCCGAACACTGGCGTCGCGCGGCTTCCTTGAAGCCGTGACGTGGAGCTTCATGCCCAAAGCCCATGCTGAGTTGTTTGGCGGCGGCGATGAAGCCCTAACGATTGCAAACCCGGTCGCCTCTGAACTGAACCAGATGCGCCCAAGCGTGCTTGGCAATCTTGCAAGCGCCGCGCAGAAGAACGCCAATATGGGCGAGCGCGATATGCGCCTGTTCGAAGCTGGTCCAATCTATCTCGGCGATGGTCCCAAAGACCAACGCACCGTTGTCGCTTCGCTCGTTCGCCCTGTGAAAACCCGTCACTGGCAAAACGGCGACAGCGGATACGACGTCTACGCTGCGAAGGCTGACCTCTTTGCCGTGCTTGAAGCGCTTGGCCAACCTCCAGAGCGGTTCCAAGTTGATGCTCCGCGCCAGCCGCATTGGCACCCAGGACAAGCGGCCTGCTTGAAGCTTGGGCCAAAGGTTACGATCGCACATTTTGGCGCGCTGCATCCACGCGTATTGAAAGCCATCAACGTTGATGGCCCGGTCTATGGGTTTGAGCTGAACCTTAATGCACTACCGCAAATGAAGGCCAAAGCGACCAAGACAAAAGCTGTTTTAAACAAAGCTGACCTCACGCCGATCCGCCGTGATTTCGCATTTGTTGTAAGCGCTGAGACAGCAGCAAGTGCGATCACCAAAGCGGCGCAAAGCGCTGACAAGGCGCTCATCTCCAAGATTGATGTGTTTGACGTCTATCAGGGCCAAGGAATCGAGCCAGATCAAAAGTCTGTGGCCATTGAAGTCACCCTTCAGCCCAAAGGCGAAGCACTAAAAGATGCCTATATTGAAGCAGTTTCAGCGAAAATTGTGACCGCAGTCGCCAAAGCTACGGGCGGTGTGTTACGGGGGTAGGACACCGCCACTCGGCTTCAGGGGGGAAGCAACATGGTCTCACATCAGGTCACCACGCAAGTTGGGCTTCGCAAGAAACTGTACCAACAGATGGAGCAAGGTGCGCGCGACAAGTCTGGCCTCTCCTTCATAAACCTAACGATTATTACTTTGGTTTTGCTAAGCTTTCTGGCGCTCGCGCTAGAAACGGAAGACACGCTGGGTCCAATTTGGCAGAATGGAATAGCGGTTTTCAACCTGATTATCGTTGGGATTTTTGCAATTGAATACCTGGCGCGGCTTTGGGTCGCTGGAGAAAATCCAGAGTATCGCGGTGTTCGAGGCCGCCTACGGTATATGGTTACGCCTTACGCCCTTGCCGACTTGATCGCCTTCTTACCGGAATTGCTATGGGTTCTGCTTACCCCAGCTGGGCAAGGCGATGAAATCCTTATGGTGCTTCGCGTCTTGAGGCTGGCGCGACTAGCAAAGCTTGCAAGGTTCGTCCCAGCTTTTGATGTCCTGGGGGCGACAGTCCAGCGCGCAGGCGCTCAGCTTCTGACCACGCTCGCTATGGCACTTGCACTCGTATATGTCTCCGCCGTTGCGCTGTACTTCATCGAAGGGGTCGGCGGCCAACAGCAAGAAAACTTCGGCTCAATCCCGCGCGCCGTATGGTGGGCAATCGCGACACTTACCACTGTTGGATACGGCGACGTTTATCCGGTGACACCGCTAGGGCGCGTCTTTGCTTCTGTTATCGCTCTGGCGGGTATCGGTGTCGTCGCTCTCCCAGCGGGTGTATTTGCAAGTGCATTTTCGGACGAGTTGCGAGAGCGCGAGGTTTCAAAACTAAAGCGTCGTGTAGAAACTGTAGAGGCGGAAAATGAAGCACTTGAAGAAGAGTTAGAAGAAGAACTGACGCATCATCATGACTGATGCGTTGAGCGACTTGGCGATAGCTTAGCTGTAATCGGCGATCCGGCTTAGCAAACGCCCGCGAAACTCAAAAAAGCTTGCGCCGCGAATTTTCACAGTCTCACCCGCTTTCACGCCATTCGGCAGATCAACCGCCGCCTTGCCTTCAAACTCAATCTCCGCCGAGGCTTTTCCTTCACCGATAACGAGATTCACGAGGCGTTGGCGACGATAGGAAAACGCGTTACCTGACAGTTCAGCGACTTGCCCCATGCTTTCGCG
>JAQWGO010000038.1 GCA_029238175.1 Henriciella sp.
AGGGGTGATCGCCCGCGTGCTCTTCCACCATCCGAACCGCGCGCTCGCGCACCTCCGGCGCGTATCTTGGTCTTTGCTTTTTTATCGTCATGGCTCCACTCTCTCAAGAAAAGGAGCCTCCGGCAAACCCGGGGCGGTTCAGTTTGACGGTTAATGTATGGTCATCCCATGAAGCTTTTCTGAAAAAAGAATCGAAGGCGAACGCTGTGAAGATTATGAATATGATAGCTATGACTGGTAGCAGCCAGACCTCATCGTTCAGTCCATCAGAAAACTCATTGTAAAATACTAGTTCAAACACACCCATCCCAGCCATGCTCGCCCCGAGACAGTAAACGGTAGTTATTATGACTCCCGATCGGCATTCTGTAGCCTGATCGCTATTTCGGTTTGAAAACCAGAATGTAAATCCAATAACAGCAAACGTTATAATTGGCGTTAGGTATGACGAGGCGTTTTCCATAAACTAGACCAATTCCAACTCACCCGGATCGTAATTCAAAATCGGCCCTAGCCAGCGCTCCGCCACGCGAACTTCCATACCTTTGCGTTTGGCGTAATCTTCAACTTGATCACGCTCTATCCGGCCCACTGCAAAATACGCGCTTTCGGGATGTGCGATGTAGAGGCCAGAGACAGAGGAGGCTGGCGTCATGGCAAAGCTGGAGGTTAACTCCATTCCAATCCGTCCGGCATCCAGCAGCCTAAAAAGCGTCTCTTTCTCCGTGTGGTCAGGCTGGCAAGGATAACCCGGCGCGGGGCGAATGCCTTGATATGCTTCCTTAATCAGGTCCGCCTCGCTCAGCGCTTCATCGGCGGCATAGCCCCAAAGCTCTTGGCGAACCTGCGCGTGCATGTATTCCGCCATCGCCTCGGCAAAGCGGTCGCCCAAGGATTTGACCATGATTGCTGAATAATCATCGCCCTTGGCTTCAAATTCTTTGGCAATCTCATCCGCCTGCGGGCCAGAGGTCACGGCAAATCCGCCAATATGGTCGCCCACTTCAGCGACAAAATCAGACAGCGCGAAATTACCCCGCGAATTGTCCTTCATCATCTGCTGGCGCAAAGTATGGAACGTATCGCCCGTATCAAGCTTGATATCATCGCCTTGGCGATGCGCGCCCCAGAACCCGATTACAGCCTTCGGCTTAAACCAGTCCTGCCCCAGAATCTGTTGCATCATCGCTTGGGTATCGCGCCACAAATCAGACGCCGCTTCGCCAACAATATCGTCTTCCAGAATTTGCGGAAACCGCCCGGCGAGGTTCCAGCTCGAAAAGTAAGGCGTCCAGTCAATGTAACGCGCCACAACGGAAAGGTCGAAATCCTCAAACACTTTGGTTCCGGTAAAGCTTGGTGCAGGAACAGGCCCACTCTCAATTTTGTGCGATAGCTGCCGCGCGGTCGCGATAGGGTGGCGTTTCTTGGGCGGACCGCCAGCTCTGGCTTCCCGCATCCGTTGATACTTCGCCTTGGTTGTTTCAACAAATAGAGGCCGATCCTCATCGGACAGCAAAGTCGAAACCACACCAACAGCTCGGCTGGCATCGGTGACATGAACGGTCGGTCCATTATCGCGTGAAGGATCAATTTTGACCGCCGTATGCGCCGGTGACGTCGTTGCTCCACCAATTAGTAGCGGCTGCGTCATGCCGCGTCGCTGCATTTCGCGGGCAACATAAACCATCTCATCCAGAGACGGCGTGATCAGGCCGGACAGGCCAATAATATCCGCGCCAACTTCAACCGCTTTATCCAGAATGTCTTCCGCAGGAATCATCACGCCCATGTCGACAATCTCATAGCCATTACAGGCCAAAACAACGCCAACAATATTCTTGCCAATATCGTGCACATCGCCCTTCACCGTGGCCATCAGCACTGTGCCCTTCGTCTCGTCCGTCGTGCCCAGCAGGACCTTTTCAGCCTCCATAAAGGGATCAAGATAAGCCACAGCCGCCTTCATCACACGGGCAGATTTAACCACTTGCGGTAGGAACATTTTGCCAGACCCGAACAGGTCTCCAACCACGTTCATCCCGTCCATCAAGGGGCCTTCAATGACATGTAGCGGACGTTTAGAGGCTGCGCGCGCCTCTTCGGTGTCCTCAACAATGTATTTGGTAATGCCGTTGACAAGCGCATGTTCCAGCCGTTTGGCAACGGGTAGCTCCCGCCAGCGCAGGTCTTTCTCCTGCACTTTGCCTTTCTGGCCTTTAAAGCCCTCGGCGATTGCGATCAGGTTTTCCGTGCCATCCGGGGTCCGGTTTAAGATTACGTCTTCAACTGCCTCGCGAAGCTTTGGCTCGATCTCGTCATAGATGTCTAGCTGCCCAGCATTCACAATGCCCATATCCATGCCCGCCGGGATGGCGTGGTACAGAAAGACCGAATGCATTGCCCGGCGCACAGGCTCGTTACCGCGAAAGCTGAAACTGACATTGGAGAGCCCGCCAGAGATATGACACCCGGGGCAGGTTTCGCGGATAATCTTTGTGGCCTCGATAAAGTCCACGGCATAATTGTCATGCTCTTCAATCCCGGTGGCGACGGCAAAGACGTTAGGGTCAAAGATGATGTCGCTGGCTGGGAAGCCGACGTCTTCAGTTAGGATTTTGAAGGCGCGTTGGCAGATTTCAATCTTGCGCGGCGCTGTATCGGCTTGGCCTACCTCGTCAAACGCCATGACGACAACAGCCGCGCCATAGGACAGGCACTTGCGGGCTTGCTCACGAAATTGGTCTTCGCCTTCCTTCATGGAGATGGAGTTTACGACCGCTTTGCCCTGAACGCATTTCAGACCAGCCTCGATCACGTCCCATTTAGAGCTGTCAATCATCACCGGAACGCGGGCAATATCAGGCTCAGCCGCGATCAGGTTCAGGAATGTGGTCATCGCGAGTGCGCCGTCCAACATTCCCTCATCCATATTCACATCGATAATCTGCGCGCCATTTTCGACTTGCTGGCGCGCAACTTCAACGGCGGCTGGATAGTCGCCAGCTGTAATCAGCTTACGGAACCGGGCAGACCCTGTGACGTTCGTGCGCTCGCCAATATTGACGAAAGAGGAGGATTTCTGGGAGGTCATTTATGTCTTATCTTTTGGTCGAACGAGGCCTGTGAGACCATCAATGCTTTCTGCGTTCTTCTGATACCGGCTTTCAGTCCACTCATCTTTCGGTTTGTTTTCGATATAGCGGTTGAGTTGGTCGCGTTCGCTTTTGAACTCCATGAACGGCACGCCCCAGCCACAGCTGTCTTGAATGCGGGTTAGTTTAACGCGGAAAATACCGCGTGCGCGGTCGAAGTTTGGGAAGAGGGCGAGCATGTCTTCGAACTCATCATCGTGATTGTTGATCACTTCTCCTGTTCCGAACAAACGTAAGATATTTGCTGGGCCTTCAAAGGCACAGAACATGATGGTGATACGCCCATTCTCCTGAACGTGGGCTTGGGTTTCAATCCCTGATCCGCCAAGATCAAGCCACGCCACGGTGGTGTCGTCGATCACTTTGAACGCATCATAGCCTTTTGGGGAAAGGTTCACATGCCCGTCAGCGCTAAGCGGCGCAGTGGCGACGAAGAACATTTTCTGCTTCTCAATGAAGGCGATAATTTTCGCATCTAAAGTATCGTAGACTTTCATGTTGGTCTCCTATTTCTATCGCGCTGTCTTAAACGCCAGCCATATGGCGACGAGGAGCAGCAGGCCTGCAAATGAGCGTCCAAGCCATATGCGGCCTGCATTGAAGTCAAGGAAGCGGGAAATTGATCCGGCTGCGGTGACAATAACAATGTGAATGGCTGTCGCGATAGCGACATATATCAAAGTAAGGATCAGCCCATTCACTAGATAGGCGCTTTCCGGCGCGATAAATGCGGGAAGCACAGTTGCGTAAAAGGCGAAAGCTTTTGGGTTCAATAGGTTCGTAATCAGGCCGCGCATAAAGCTTTCGCGCAACAATACATCTTGGGGGGGAGCCGGGGTAGCGGCCTGTGTTTCAATCAGTGTGTCATAGGCCAGCCAAACCAGATATAGAACGCCTGCCCAGCGTATGACTTCGTAGATGATCGCATTGCTGGCAACGAGGGTCGATACTCCGATCAGGCTGAGAAACCCTATACCTAATAATCCAATTAATACGCCAGCTGTCGCCCAATAACCTGCTGCTTTGCCGCGCTGGGCACTGAGCAAGCTTAGATAGGCCATATTTGGTCCGGGCGTTAGCTCCATGACCAAGCAAGCGAATATGAAGGGGGCGAGGCTCGCGAGCGTCATCCAGCAAGTTCAAATGGCTCAAGGCCAGCAAGGCGCATGCGCTCCGGTTGGGCCTCTGGTTTGCGCGGCGCAATGCCTTCAACCGAATTGGCAATCGCACGGATGTGGTCAGGCGTTGTCCCACAGCAGCCGCCAAGGATGTTGACGATACCGTCTTTGGCCCAGCCGCTAACCGAGTTTGAGGTTTCGGCGGGCTCTTCGTCATATTGGCCCATTTCGTTGGGCAGTCCCGCATTGGGATAAGCTGCAACCAGTGTGTCGGCTGTGCGTGAAAGCGCGGCGATATGTGGGCGCATCAGGTCTGCGCCTAGCGCGCAATTAAACCCAATGGCAAACGGTTTGGCATGGCGCACGGAGTGCCAGAACGCTTCGACTGTTTGCCCAGAAAGGGTTCGGCCTGAGCGGTCTGTGATCGTACCTGAAATCCAGATAGGCAGCTTTTCCATGCCCTCAGCCTCAAGGTCCATGATCGCCTTAATCGCCGCTTTGCAGTTTAACGTGTCGGTGATTGTCTCAATCAGATAGAGATGCACGCCGCCTTCATTGAGGGCTTTGATTTGTTGGCGGTACGCTTCGTAAACTTGGTCGAACGTCACTTCGCGGGCACCGGGATCGTTCACATCAGATGACATAGACAACATCTTGTTCAGAGGGCCAATGGAGCCCGCAGCGAAGCGAGGTTTATGCGGCTCTTTCGCGGTCCAACGGTCAGCCGCTTCACGGGCAAGGCGCGCGCCCTCTAGATTGATATCGATGACAGACTGTAGATCGAGATTATAATCGTCTTGTGCGATTGTTGTGGCGGAAAATGTATTCGTCTCCGAGATATCAGCCCCAGCCCCGAAATAGGCATCGTGGAGTTCACTCACGCGCTCAGGCCGGGTTAGGCATAGGATATCATTATTGCCCTTCATCTGGCCGGGATAAGCACCAGTATCAAAGCGGTCGCCGCGATAGTCGGCCTCTTCCAGTCCCATACGCTGAAACATCACGCCCCAAGAGCCGTCGAGGATGAGGATACGTTCTTTCGCGGTGGCGTGCAGAGCGGTGATGCGGTCATTTCGAGTGTTCATGCTGCGACGGCTTTCGGTTTAAGGCCAAGCAGGCGGCAAGTTGATAGAGCGAGGCTTGCTTTATTCAGCGTGTAAAAATGGAAATCATTCACGCCTTGATCGGATAGCTTTTGGCACAGCTCAGCCGCCAAATTGGCGGTGATCAGCTCGCGTGTTTCCGGATCATCTTCTGTACCCTCATACAGCGCGTGTAA
>JAQWGO010000056.1 GCA_029238175.1 Henriciella sp.
CTGCAGAAGCAGAGGCCAATTACTATGCAGCCATCAAGGAAGCCGCTATGGCTGCATAACTAAAACCAAATTGCCTCCGGGGTTACCGGGGCGGTTCAATAGCTTTTATGATCTGATCTGCTCTATCGTTCCACTCAACACGAACGCCTTCGGCTATCTCTTCACCATGAGATAAAGAAGGATGAATTGAGCCTTTTATATTTGCGTCAGTCCACAGAGCTCGTGCCAAAAAAGCCCCTTTATCAATGTGTGTTTCACTTTGGTATACGAAAACCCAAACTAGCTCCGGAGCCTTGTCGCTAAATTTCTTCTCAACTAATTCGTTTCTAAAGTACCTGCTTGTGCGCGCTTTTGCCGTCTGCTGAAGGATCAACTGTTTTATAGTAGCCCGAGTCCAAGGTCGTTCTGTAGAGTTGAGACAAATCTTATACTCTAGCCGGCGTATGTCGCCATGACTTTGATCCCGCTCTCCCAACACTTCAAAATCAGCTGAGCTCAACATCGGCATCGCTAAATCAACTATGTTTGATTTCGATTTGAGTTCCAATTTTTGAGATTTCGGTATTTCGACCTTAAAGTTGTCTCCTGCGGAAATCACGGTTGATTTCGCAATTGCGCCCCAAAAGCACTGCTCTGCGCGATGGTCGACTAGCATCACGATCACAGGAATTGAATGGGACGTCCAATAATCATAGTGACGTGAGCTAAATCGAAAGATGATCTTATCATCTTTAAGCTCGGAGAAAAAACTATCTCCACACTTTATTTGTGCAGCGATTAGTCTGCCTGTTGCAATTCCATCCTCGATAATTTCGATTTCAGCATCAATTCCATAATCATGAGTTGGTTTTTCTCGAAAGATAAGCCCCATTTGCCCGCATCGAAAGCGAGCTAGAGCGACCCCCATATCCCCAATTATCCCCGATGGGGTCAGGCTTGCAGTCATTTTCGATCCTTAAACCCCCGCTTCCCATTTTGTCCGCATCGTCACAATCTCTTCAGCAATCGTCGGGTGTACGGCGCAGGTCGCGTCAAACTGCGCTTTCGTTGCCCCCATCTTCACGGCAATACCCAGCATCTGGATCATCTCGCCCGCGTCTGGCGACACAATATGCGCGCCAACCACAACATCATCCGACTGACGTACGATCAGTTTGATAAACACGCGCTCTGATTTTCCGTTCAGCATATTCCGCATCGGGCGGAACTTGGTCTTATAGATATCTACCGCGCCAAATTTCTTGCGCGCTTCATGCTCTGCCAGGCCAACCGTGCCGACTTCGGGCTGCGTAAAGACCGCTGTCGCAATCGTATCATGATCAAAACTGCGCGGATTGCCGCCAAATTCTGTATCAGCGAAGGCATGCCCCTCACGGATCGCAACAGGCGTCAGTTCTGCGCGGCGCGTTACATCGCCGACCGCCCAAATATTGTCGGCGCTGGTCTTAGAGAATTCATCAACGACAATCTCGCTGCGCTCACCAACTTTGACGCCCGCGTTCTCAAGCCCAAGCCCGTTAATATGCGGCAGGCGGCCAACTGCCATCATGATAACGTCGGCATCCAGCTCCATACCGTTCGTCATTTTCACGTGCAGCGGCGTCTCACCATCAGTCTTCTCGATGCTCTCAAACACGGTGTTCGTAATCACGCGAACACCAGCCTCTTTCAGGCCCTCATGCACTTCGGTCCGCACATCCATATCGAACCCGCGAAGCACAGTATCGCCGCGATAGACAAGACATGTATCAACGCCGAGGCCGGCAAACACATGCGCGAACTCACAGGCGATATAACCGCCGCCCGCGATGACAATATGCTTCGGCAACTCTGTCAGTTGGAATACGCCGTCGGACGTGATCGTGTGTTCGACACCCGGCAATTCATCACTGTCAGGTCGCCAAGGTGAGCCGCCAACCGCCACCAAAATCTTATCCGCCGTAATCGTCTTGCCGCTGGTTTTGAGTTTCAGCGTATGCGCATCCACAAATTCAGCGCGCTCCTCAAACACTTCCACGCCAGCATTGACCTGCCCACTCATGTAAAGGCCAGACAGACGGTCCACTTCGGCATGCATGTTTGCCATGAACGTAGCAAAATCAAAATCACCGACAGAGATATCCCAGCCATACTTACGGGCTTCTTCAATCTTACGGCCATAATCACTGGCATAGACCATGAATTTCTTAGGGACACAGCCGCGGATAACGCAGGTTCCGCCCATGCGATATTCTTCGGCAAGGCCAACCTTTGCCCCATGTCCAGCCGCAATACGGGCCGCGCGAACACCGCCAGAGCCGCCGCCAATAACAAACAGATCGAAGTCGTAATTGTGTTCAGCCATATCGGGCTCCGTGTTTTAGAAAATCCAGATCACCCCACATGGGGCGGCCTATCCTAGTATTCAAATACCGTCGCGCCGTCTTCAGACCCAACGATCACAGTCCGCGCAATGTCGATAAATAAACCGTGTTCCACGACGCCCGGAACATTGGACAGCAAGGCTGCCGTCATTGGCGCATCTGGAATGATGCCGCACTGGCAGTCCAAAATGAAGTTGCCTCCATCGGTGACGATCGGCTTGTGCCCCGGTCCAGTACGAACCTTTATCATCGGCTTCAACACGCCAGCTTTACACAGCGCATCATACACTTTCTTCGCCGTGATCGTGTAGCCAAACGGTGTCACCTCAACCGGCAACGGAAACTTGCCCAAGGTTTCGACACTCTTTGAAGAATCCGCAATCACGACCATCAGGTCACTCGCGTTTGCGATAATCTTCTCGCGCAGTAATGCCGCGCCGCCGCCTTTGATCAATTGGGCTTGCTGGTCCACTTCGTCAGCGCCATCAACTGTCAAATGAATACGGTCAACTTGCTCAACATCGACAAGCGGCACACCCAAAGAGTCCGCAAGTCGCCGCGTCTGTTCACTCGTTGGCACACCGCGCACGACAAGGCCGTCTGCAATCTCTTCGGCCAGATACTCAACAAAGAATTTAGCTGTTGATCCGGTGCCCAGACCGATCGTCATGCCATCTTCGACATAATCCATCGCGGCCGCAGCGGCGTTCTCTTTTTCAATTTCATTCGCCATCGTGAAGCTCCATCAGCCCTATTTCTTTTTTGCCGCTTTAATCGCGGCCATTTTATCTCGAAAACTCGTCGCCCAGCCGGATTTTTGCATCTGACGCCCCCGCGCCACAGACAGCGCCCCCGCCTCTACATCTTTGGTGATCACAGAGCCTGATCCCACCATCGCGTTCTCACCAATCGAAACTGGTGCCACCAAAGACGAATTGGATCCAACGAACGCGCCCTTACCCACTTTAGTTGGGTACTTTAAGAAGCCATCATAATTACAAAAGATCGTTCCGGCGCCAATATTCGCGCCATCACCGACATCACCATCACCAAGGTAAGCTAGGTGATTAGCCTTCGCACCTTTGCCGACGCGTGTCTTTTTAACTTCAACGAAGTTCCCAATCTTCGAATTTTGCTCAAGCACTGCGCCCGGACGCAAACGCGCATACGGCCCCACCTCTGCGCCGCTGTGTACGCGCGCACCTTCAAGGTGAGAGAATGCGCGAATATTTGCACCGCTATGCACCATTACACCAGGGCCAAACACAACATTTGGCTCTACGATCACGTCATTCTCGATAATCGTATCGTAGGATACGAAAACCGTCTCTGGCGCTGTCATCGTGACGCCGCTCACCAATAGTTCTGCGCGGCGCTTCGTTTGAAATGACGCCTCGGCTTGGGCCAACTCCACACGAGAATTAACGCCCAAAACGTCATCCTCAGCGCAGCGCACAGCCCGGCAGATCGACCCCGCTTCCCGCGCTAGCCCAACAACATCGGTTAGATAATACTCGCCCTTGGCGTTCTCATTCGTAACGCTAGCCAACAAATCAAACATCTTAGAAGCCCGCGCTGCCATCACACCAGAATTGCAAAGTGTAACCGCCAATTGCTCTGGCGAAGCCTCCTTCGCCTCCACGATCGCATCCAGATCGCCCGCACCGTTCTTGATCAATCGGCCATAAGCACCTGGCGCCTCGGCTTCAAAACCAAGCACACCAACTGCAGCGCCATCCGCTAATTCACCAAACAGTTGCTCTACCGCCAAGGCCGGGATCAATGGCGTATCACCATAAAGAACGACCATATCACCCGCAAAGCCCGCAAGTGCCTCTTTCGCGCATAGTACCGCATGGCCTGTGCCCTGCGGTGGATCCTGAATGGCAATCGCGTCTTTACCAAGAACGGCTTCAATATGATCCTGAACGGCTTGACCGCCGGGGCTGCACACAACGATGATCTTATCGCACCCAACTCTTCGGGCCAGATCAATAGACCAATCGACCATGGCGCGACCGCCAACCTTGTGAAGAACCTTTGGCAGGCTTGACCTCATCCGCGTCCCCTGACCGGCTGCCAAAATCACCGCTGCTCTTGAAGTCATGCGAAAGCCTCTCGCGAAATTACAGTATTCGCCCTAAACCAAGTGTTGAGTCGATGCGACCCCTATCGCGAAGGATGCTGTAATGGACTTTGATTTTACCGGCTGGACCTTGGTCTTTGATCTCGACGGAACTTTGGTTGAAACTGCGCCAGATTTACATGCTGCGCTCAATCATACACTAGCTGCAAAAGGGCTTGCGCCCGTATCGCTCGACAGCATCCGAATGATGATCGGCGACGGTGCGAAGGCGCTTATCCGCAAGGGCCTAAACCATAATGAGCATCCAATTGACGAGGATGAGATCGACAGTGACCTCTGGCCGACTTTCATCGACCACTATCTGTCCAACATAACGCGCCTCAGCGAACCATTTGAAGGCGCCGTCGATTGCCTGATAGATTTAAAAGCCTCCGGCGCTACTCTAGCGGTTTGCACAAATAAGGCGCAAAACCTTGCCGAGGAAGTCTTAAACGGATTGAACTTGGCGCAGCACTTTTCATCTATTGTTGGCGGTGACGCGCTACCAACAAAGAAGCCTGACGGTGCGCATATAATCGAAACTGTTCGGCGGGCGGGCGGCCAAGCCGATAAAACGATTATGATCGGGGACGCCCAAACAGACGAGGTCGCTGCCTATGATGCGCAACTTCCCTATGTGTTTGTGAGTTTTGGGTACGGAAACTATTCTGGTGAATCAAAAACTCCCACCAGATCAATCGATCACTGGCGGGAGTTGAGACAAGCTCTTATTTGTTTGGCACAACCTGATTAATAAGAGACAAGCTCTTATATTGTTCTGCAAACCTTATATCGGTTTGATACTTATCAATCAGGTTATTCCAATTTGTGCGCTGGCCGCAGCGGCACTCGTCCTTAGTCTGGGCGGTATTCGTTGCGAACTTCGTTTGCGTTCACAAGCTTACGGCGTGGCATGCCGTTCACCATGTTGCTGCGTACGTCTGTACGAGCACTACGCATAGCTGGAACAAAACCAGCGTCTACAAGGTCGACTTCAACATCATAACCGCGCTCAGACCAATACTCAGCAATTTTCTCACGTAGACGTTTTGCGCCGTCGTCGTTACACCAATCTTTCATACTCAATTCTCCACATCTTGATCATCTTGCCAGAGCCAATCTGGCAACTGCTAAAAGATGTCCTTCACTGTACGTCGAGGCTTGTTGCCCGCTCTCGATGGTCCCTAAATGCATGTCCGAAAGCGGACATACAAGCTTTTTCTTTTATGAAATTTGGCCAATGTGTTTAGATGAACAGCTGTTCATAATAAATGCCTGTTCATCTTCATTCCACAGATGTTTAACTATTCATATTTGTGTCATTTTCAGCAAAATACCTATATTTTACGGCGTAACGTGAGAACGTGACGAAATTGACACCGCTGGTCATTCGCACGCTCCCATCACAACTTTTCGCATTAATGCATACCTGCTATGCAAACACAGCTGCCTTTCCACCATATCTGACCCTCAAATCACCACCCGAATTGTGGCCCTTCCACCCGCAATGTTTGCAAATACAATAGTGCCAAACTCGCATTCCAAGCAATCTTGTCCAGATAACAAGAATCGCGATGCCAAATTTATCGACAACAAACTGCATTTGACGCAACAAAATAGCCTAGACCCGAAGGCGTAATGCACCACATATGCTGTATGACTTTTGATATTCGTGCATTCCGCGACACGCTCGGCCTTTTCGTGACTGGTGTCACCGTGATCACCACGGTGACAGAACAGGGAGACCCGGTGGGCATCACTGCCAATTCCTTTAACTCTGTGTCTCTCGATCCGCCATTGGTACTTTGGTCAGTTGGCCAAAACTCGCGCAGCCTTTCCGCGTTTGAACAAGCTGAACATTTCGCCGTTCACATCCTGCGCGAAGATCAAGCCGAGCTTTCGCAGCGATTTGCAAAGTCCGGAGCCGATAAGTTTGAAAACTTGGCTTTGGAGGCTGGCGCCAGCAACATCCCCCTTCTGAAGGATTGCGCCGCACGGTTAGAGTGTACACGGTACAGTCACCACGAAGCGGGCGACCACATTATCTTCGTGGCCAAAGTTGAACGTCTCGCATCTGATCCAGACGCCATGCCGCTCGTATATCATGGCGGACGTTATGCCGAACTGTCAGACAAGCCCCTCACGCCTGCTTACTAATCAGTTAATCCTATCTCAAAATCCAGATGCTGTTCTTAGGCCAATCAAAGAACTTGCCTGTCATAACGGACCATGAGGCGAAAAGCCCGTCATGTAGCTAACAAGCTGCAACATCATGGAGAATAGAGAATGAGCTTCCGTAAAATACTTTTGGCTGGCGCTGCGCTGGCTGCGAGCACTGCCGCTATGGCACCTGCAAACGCTTCAATCATTGACCGCCCACACTTTAAAGTGCTCGGCGTTGTCATCGTTTGGGCTGCTAACGATGCCGATGGCAGCGTTCCAATCGCAACAGACTTTGTCATCCATGATGACGCAACAGGAACAGCTGCTGATACTGATCTTATCGCTGCTACTGGCCGCACACTTGTAACAGGTGAACTTACAGCAACATCTGATGGCGTGACAACTAACGCTCTCGGCGCTGTACTAACACTAAATGATGGCGCAACTGACTTCGAAACAATCGATACAGACGCTCCTTCAGGCTTTGCCGCATTCGACGTCACTGGCGTGACACTGGAAAGCGACGACCTAACATACGAGTCTTCGTTCTTCGTTGCATCAAACACAGTCTTCAACATTGAAGCTGTCGCATCTGAAACAACTGCTTCTGGCGACTTTGACCTCACAGACATTAGCTATTCAATGACTGTCGATACAGACGGCACGGTCGCAGATAGCGGCATCGCATATGGTTCTGCTGCTCAGGACCCACAGGGTACTTTCCCAGCGGTGACTGATCTTGATGCGCTAACAACTGCAACTAATGTTTATGAAGGTGGCCGCCGTAAAGCT
The DNA here is from genome assembly GCA_029238175.1 of Henriciella sp. Lineage (GTDB taxonomy): Bacteria > Pseudomonadota > Alphaproteobacteria > Caulobacterales > Hyphomonadaceae > Henriciella. Next base: position 7,444 of record JAQWGO010000056.1, read on the forward strand.
GCATCTGCCGGTAACATCGTTGCACAGTCAGTTCGCTTCGACGCAACCTACACACTAGGTTCTGGCCTAGCCTACGACCTGTCACAAGGCGCAGGCGAAGTTGAAGCTGAAGTCACATACACTGTATATGTGCCTTAAGACTCGCTTAAACAAAATCTCTTCATGAGTGCAGCACCCGGCCTTCCCCCCAAGGCCGGGTGTTCTGCATTCTGGCTTTGCCTAACCCGCCAATCTGTCTAAACACCTGCGCATGAAGTCGATCCTGCGCAGCTCAATTGTGACCAGCATCCTTGGTTGGATCATTTGGCTTTATATGGCGCTGTGCAGTCGCACGATCCGGTGGACGGTTGAAGGCGAAGCAGACGCTTATCAAGTTTGGCAGGATAATCCGGGCGTAATCGTTGCGGCCTGGCACTCAACAATTCTCCTACTGCCCGCTGGCTGGAACCGCATCATTCGCAAGTGGCCGCTTCAAAAGTCGCGTACCGCAATGATGATATCACTTTCGAAAGACGGGGAACCTGTGGCCAAAGCAATCAAACATCTCGGCGTTGAAGCTGTCCGCGGCTCCTCGACACATAAAGGCAAGAAGCGCGACAAAGGCGGCGTTAAAGCGCTTGCCGAAGCGCTACGCATTCTAAAATCCGGCGGCGCCATTTGCATCACACCGGACGGCCCACGCGGACCAGCACAGATTGCACAGAACGGGCCTATCCTTATGTCTCAGCGGACCCAAGCTCCAATTCTGCCTTACGTTGTTGTATCAAGTCCGTGCAAACGCCTCAGCACATGGGACGGCTTTCGTATTCCCTACCCTTTTACGCGCGGCGCGTTGGTCTTTGGTGAAGCGATCTTTCCAGCCGAAGATGAAGACCGCGAAACGCTGCGCCAGAAACTCGAAGACAGCCTCAACGCCGCGACCGCCCGCGCCGAACATATCGCGCAAAAAAAAGACCGCTCTAAAAGAGCGGCCAAGTAAGCAAGAAGGACGTCGACAGTTCGTCCGAAAGAGTTCGGTCTCCCTGTCGACAAGTTAGTTTTAACTGAACCAACATGAACACAGTTGCAGTTGAAACTATTTTTTCGTTCATATTCATGTAACGCAATCACGTGTTTCTGAACGCCTATTCAGCTGCGCGCGTAAAAATCGCCTCCAGCGACCGTAAATTCATACCATTCTTCAAATAATTTGCCGGCGTCAGATTAACCGCCTTAATCAAAGCGCGCTCGATTCGCGTGTTGCCTTGCTCATCCGGCACCAAGTCGAAGTCCAGAATGTTGATACACCCCGTATCCTGCTCAAACGCTGAACTAGACCCTAGCGGCGCACCAATGGCCCACGAAAGCACCATACGGTTCACAACTTCATGCGCCACAACCAATGCCGTTGCCCAGCCGGGGCGGGACAATAGCCCCTTCATCCCATCCTCAATCCGTTCCATCGCGTCAGAGAACTTTTCGCCCCCGTCCAGAAACGTTGCGCCTAGTGTGCCCGCCTGTTCAAACTGGAACGTCATTGTCGCGGCCAGATGCTCGGCTGATTTAAAGTCAATATACTGACCAGAGCGGAGCTCCTGAAAGCGTTGCTCCCTCTCCAATTCAGGGGCTTCCAACTCATGTTCAGACAGAACAATCTGCGCGGTTTCTTGCGTCCGGCGCAGGCCCGTATGAAAAGCCACATCAAGTGGAACTTCTGACAATGCCACACCCGCCGCACGCGCCTCAGCCCGCCCGGTTTCCGTCAAATACGCAATTGATGGATCTTGCGCGGCGCGTACCTCTGGCGACGTATAATCTACAAAGCCATGCCGCATCAGATAGATGCGACGCCTACCCGTAGTTCCAGGCAATGCCCCCATTAAGACACGCCCCAATCTTTTAAGACTTCATCCTGATGCTCGCCCACACCCGGCGGTAGTGATTGGATAGCACCCGGCGTTTTAGAGAATCGGGGCGCTGGCGCAGGCTGCATAACACCGGCAACCTCAACGAACGTCTCACGATCTTTATTATGCTGATAATGCGGGGCCTCGCCCATCGACAGAACAGGCGCAAAACAAATGTCCGTGCCTTCCATAATCGCGCACCACTCATCGCGGCTCTTCGTCTTGATCACCGCCATCAGTTTAGACTTCAGCTCCGGCCATTTCGAACGATCCATCTGCGCCTGAAACGCCGGATCGGTTAGCTCAGCCTTCTCCAGTAGCAATGCATAGAATTGCGGCTCGATTGACCCAATCGAAATCCATTTGCCGTCAGAACACTCATACGTATCATAGAAATGTGCGCCGCCATCTAGCAGATTGGCCTCACGGTCATCGGTCCATATCCCCATCGCCCGCATGCCATAAAACATCGTTGCCAGCGACGCCGCACCATCTGACATCGCGCAATCAATCACCTGACCGTCACCGCCATTCTTGACGCTAATAATCCCGGCCATCAGTCCAAATGCCAAATAGAGCGCACCGCCGCCATAGTCGCCGACAAGGTTTAGCGGTGGACGCGGACGCCCATCACCGTCACCCATCGCATGCAGCGCACCCGTAATCGCTATATAGTTTAGGTCATGACCCGCTGAATGGCTCAGCGCCCCGGTCTGACCCCAACCTGTCATGCGCCCATAAACCAGCTTCGGATTGCGCGCCAACACCACATCAGGGCCCAGCCCGTTACGCTCCATCACGCCCGGACGAAACCCCTCGATCAACCCATCGGCCTTCTCGATCAGCTTCAGCGCAGTTTCAACATCCGCAGGATCTTTCAGGTTCAACGCAACCGATCGACGTCCCCGGCTCCCAATATCCATTGGGTTTCCCGGGCGCTCACGTCCGGCGCGATCGATGCGAACAACATCCGCTCCAAGATCACTTAATAGCATGCCACAGAACGGCCCCGGGCCAATTCCTGCAAATTCGACAATCTTAACGCCTGCTAATGGTCCCTGACCCATAGTGATCTCCCTATCTTATGCATCTCATGCGCAATATTAATTCAACCAGATATTAAGACTCAGATGCGCAAAAGGAAGGCCTAACCCAACGTCGGCCAAAGGCGAATTATGATTCTTACAGAACGCAGCTTCGACGACCCCGTAATTGAGGTTATGTCACAAAGCCCAAGGCTAGAGATGCTACAGGCCCGCTTGCGTCAGGCAGGTATGCGCCCTGTCGCTATTTCCAGCGTGCAGAATCACAATTCAATTGATCCACTTTTTGTCGATTTAGACGTCTATCCAAACGCTCAAATCGATTCGCCGCAGCGCTTAATTGTAACGCTAGGAGCGGCCAAACCAGATAACGTCAATTCAATACATCTTAGCGACACGAACCTGATTCAGACGCTCCCGACGCGTCTTGCAATCCGCCGACGCGAAAGACAGCGCCAACGCGAAGCAGCTTTGCGCGCCGAAACGGCGAAACAACTTGGACAGGCTCAAAACACTTCAAACGCCCAGATTAAGCCTCGCCTATTATGGCTAGGCCAGAACGCCCCATTCTTGAACGCCATAAAAAGCAACCTGCAAGCCAACGGTATCGAACTTGTCGCCGCGCTTAGCCGCGTCACCGCCGAAGACTACCTCGCCAAAGGCGGCTTTGATGCACTTATGCTCTACCCGTCCAACGCGGGTGATGAAGCAAGCCAATTCTTGAAAAAGCACCTCAGCACTGATCGCAGTGATACCGCCAAACTTGTGTTGCTGACGACACCTGAAACCGCAGCCGCGATTGATCGCAATAATATGGATAAAGTCGATGCCATTCTAGATCTCGTCAACGAACCAGATATCTTATCAAGGCGTCTATTGGGCTTTTGCGAAACACTTTCCCGCGCCGAACCTGCACGCCACCGCCTCGCGACGCACACCACCGAAAAGATGACAGGTCTGGCAACACGCGCCTTCTTAGAAGCGCACTTACAGACCCAATTGCGCGATGCCGATGAAACGGGGGAGCGTTTGTGCCTTCTGGCCCTGACCGCAACCGATGGGACAGCGCTGCCCCTAATCGCCGAAACAATTCGACCCTTACTGCGCGAAACGGATTTAGCTGCACGTCTGGATCAAGATCATATTTGTATAACAATGCCAGCAACCGCCTATCGCGGCGCGGTTACACTCGCCCGCCGAATTGAGGCAGAACTTACCGCCACAATCTCATGGCGCGTCATCGAACGCCGGCGGTTCCATACGCTGAAGACACTGCTTGGCGGCCTAACCGCTAAGCCGCATGTCTCTATCAGGCGCAAGTCCGCGTAGCGACAAAAGCAGACTTCTGGCAGATTTTGTAGTAACAACAGCGCATGACTGGTGAGTACACGTTCAGGCCTTTTAACGAAGACGATTTAGATCTGGTTGCGCGATGGCTCACCTCGCCAGATGTTGCCGTTTGGTATCGCGATCCCGACTATATTGATGAATTAGAAGACCATCTCGCTGACAAAAGAATCAGGCAGCAAATCGTTTCGTTCAAAGGCGTTCCATTCGCTTACCTCCAAGACTATGACGTATATGGCTGGAAGGATCACCATCTATCCTTCCTGTCGAATGGCGCGCGGGGCTTGGACACATTCATTGGGCAAGTGACATGATTGGCTCCGGACACGGAACCAGGTTCATTCGCTCAGCGGTGAAGAAGCTTTTCCAAGACGGCGCGCCTGCGCTGGGAATAGATCCAGACCCCCAAAACATCCGCGCAATTCGCGCTTATCAGAAGGTCGGCTTCAAAGGTGATCGCGAAGTTCAAACCGAATGGGGTAGATTTCGTATCATGCATCTAAACGCGGGTGCACACACTCTTTAGAATTCAATTCACCGGGCGATGCAGGCATGCTGCAGTCTATACTTAAACTTCAAAAAATTGATCGACTAAACCGACCCACTCACCGCCGCCTGCAACTCACCCAGCAAACCTTTCACGGTTCGAACGCGCGCTTGTGGCTGCGGTGGTACGCCCATCACAACCAGTTTGCTATCTGGGCGTAGCTTCATCTTACCTGGGCGAGAGCGCACCAAGACCATCAACTTGGCTGGATCGACGACCGTATCATCTCGGAACGTCACAACAACGCCTTTTGGTCCAGCGTCCAATTTACCAATCCCAAGCGCCTTACAAGCCACTTTCACAGCCGTCACATCCAGCAATTGCTTGGTCTCTTCTGGCAGCGAACCAAACCGATCAATCAGCTCAGCCGCGAACGCTTCACGCTCTTGCTCTGTCTGAAGATCCGCAAGACGGCGATATAGGCCAAGCCTAACACCCAAGTCTTCGACATAGCTTTCAGGGATCAGGACAGACATGCCCAAATTAATGCTAGGCGACCAATCATCGGCAACATCGCCCGCATCATTCGCGCCGCTTTGCAGCGCCTTAACCGCATCCTCCAGCATGGATTGATACAGCTCAACACCAACTTCTCGGACATGCCCGGACTGTTGATCACCCAACAGATTCCCGCCGCCGCGCATATCCAAATCATGGCTCGCCAATTGGAAACCCGCGCCGAGGCTATCGAGCGATTGCAACACTTTAAGCCGGCGTTCTGCCGTCGTTGAAATCACACGATCTGCAGGCGTCGTCATATAGGCGTAGGCCCTTAGTTTTGATCGACCGACGCGCCCGCGCAACTGATACAATTGCGCCAAGCCAAAACGATCTGCCTTGTGTATGATCAACGTATTGGCGCGCGGAATATCCAAGCCGCTTTCAACAATCGTTGTCGATAGAAGCACATCATACTCACCTTCATAGAAGGCGGTCATAAGGTCTTCCAATTCACCCGCTGGCATTTGCCCATGCGCCACACAGAATTTCACTTCCGGCACATTATTCTTCAGCAAATCCTCTAGATATGTGAGGTCAGAAATCCGCGGTGCCACATAATAGCTCTGCCCGCCGCGATACTTCTCGCGCAGCAGTGCCTCACGAATTGTAACGGTATCAAACTCTGTCACATATGTCCGCACAGCAAGACGATCTACAGGCGGCGTCGCAATAATCGACAGGTCCCGAATTCCCGTTAGCGCCATCTGCATCGTGCGCGGGATCGGCGTCGCTGACAGTGTCAGTACATGCACGTCCGCCTTTAGCTCCTTCAGCCGCTCTTTATGCTTCACGCCAAAGCGTTGTTCTTCATCAACAATCAGTAAGCCGATACGCTTGAACTCAACATTCTTGGCCAGCAGCGCATGCGTCCCAACGACGACATCCACCGTGCCATTCTTCATGCCCTCTTTCGTTGCGCTGGCGTCTTTTGTCGAAACAAACCGCGACAAAGGCCGTACATTCAGCGGCCATCCCGCAAACCGCGCCGCAAACGTATTATAGTGCTGACGCGCCAGCAGCGTCGTCGGCGCAATCACGGCCACTTGCTGGCCAGACATCGCCGCCACAAAGGCCGCCCGCAACGCCACTTCCGTCTTACCAAACCCAACATCGCCGCAGACAAGCCGATCCATCGGCTTACCAGACGCCATATCGCGCAGCACATCTTCGATCGCGTTGAGTTGGTCGTCTGTCTCCTCATACGGGAACCGCGCCGCAAACTCTTCATACAGCCCTTCACCAGAGTGGATCGCCTCCGCCGTCTTCAGCGCCCGCGCCGCCGCAATCGCCATCAGCTCAGCCGCCATCTCAAGGATACGCTTCTTCGCCTTGGCCTTGCGTGTCTGCCAGCCAACACCGCCAAGATGATCCACCGCGCTAGACGCATCTTCAGAACCATAACGCGAGATCAGGTCAATATTCTCAACCGGCAGGAAGACCTTGTCCCCCTTGGCATATTCAAGTTGCAAACAATCATGCGCCGCGCCCGCAAGGTCCAGCGTCTTTAGTCCGGTATATTTACCGACCCCATGATCAATATGCACAACCAAATCGCCGGGGTTCAGCGATCCTGCCTCAGCGATAAAGTTCGCCGCTTTCCGCTTCCGGCGCGGCGCGGCCAGTCGGTCGCCCAGAATATCGGGCTCACCAATAATGACCAGATCACCCGCCTCAAACCCGCTCTCCAACGGCAGTTCACAGATTGCAAGCCCCGCCTTGTTCGCCGCCTCTAGCGAATAGACCCGCACCGCATCCGGCAGACCATGATCCTCAAGCACGCCCTCAAGACGCACTGCGGACCCTTCAGTCCACGCGCCAAAGACAACCGTCTTCCCCTTCGCGCGCAGCGTCTTGGCATGCGCCGCTGCGGCCTCAAAGATATTTACACTCGGCTGCGCGCGTTCTGGCGCAAAGTCGCGGCCCGCGATCCCGCCAATATTAAATCCGCCCTCGCCCGGTCCAGCCGAGAACTTCGCCACACCGCGCGAACCTAAAGCCGCCGACAATTCACCGCTCGTCAGATACAGATGCTCCGGCGACAAAACCCGCGCCTCGCGCCCCTCACCCGCCGCCTCAAGCCGCGCCTCGTAATAGTCTTTCGCCTGCGCCAATCGCTCTGCCGACGCTTCACCAGACAGCGCCCCCATCCCGATCAGCGCATCCGGCCCGATATAGTCAAACAGCGTGTCCAATGAGCCGTGGAACAGCGGCAACCAGCCCTCAACGCCGCCGCGCCGTATCTCCGCGCGCGCCGCCTCATACATCGGGTCACCCACGGGCGAGCCGAGCTCCGCCAGATACCGCTCACGGAACAGGGCCAGGGTCTCTTCATTGAACAAAATTTCCGAAACGGGTGCGAGTGCAACCGTCTTCAAAGTCCGCGTCGAAAGCTGCGTTTCGGGGTCAAACGACTTTATCGTTTCGACCTCATCTCCAAACAGGTCCAGCCGGACAGGCTCAATCCCGGTGGGCGGAAAGATATCAACCTTACCACCCCGGATCGAATACTCCCCTTTTTCAGAAACCGATGCGACCCGCACATAGCCATTGACCGACAAGTATGAGGTCAACACATCTTGCTTGACCCGTCCGCCAACTGACACTGCAAACGAAGACGCCCGCATCGTTTCAACCGGCGGCACGCGCTGCACCAGTGAGGACGCCGTCGTAATCACCAATGCCGGCGGACTGTCAGCCGTGCGTTGCGCCAGTGACGCCAGCGCCGCGCACCGCGCCGCCGCCATCGCGGCCGATGGGCTAACCCGGTCATAAGGCAACACGTCCCACCCGGGCAGCCAAACAATATCCAGACCCGGCCGATAAAACGAGGCCAGCTTCTGCGCCGCTGCCGCCGCCTTATCATCCCGCGCAACATAGATCGCGACGCCAGACCGCCCCTCTAACGCTTCAACCAGCGCCAAAAGGTCATACCCAAACGGCGCGCCATGCACGGTGGCCGGCGACGACAAAGTTTTCAGAAAAGACGTTGGCGTCATGACAGGCGTCCGCACAGCTAAGAGAGGGTGAAGCGCGCTATGTAACGCGAGTTGCGCAGAATGGGAGTCTTGATGCGATAAACACGCAGGCTGATAGAATTGATGAACAAAAAACTATGTCCGCTTTCGGCGTCAGAGCGGACATTAGACGGACTGTAATGTTACGTCTGAACAATCAAGCCGAACTTCTCCCCAATCACCTGACAAGTGCAATTGATTTTTCGTAAAGCTGAAGTGGTCAATATTGCCGAAATCGATTTCACCATTCGCATCAGTCGAAGTTCTGAGAGACTTCCTTATCCAATTCACGTTTGAGCAGTTGCCCAACCTTAGCACCATTTTCTTGTAGCAGTGTTGCTCATTTGGCCTTGGTGGATGGTAATTCGGGTGTTCTTTAGTCAGGACTGCCTCCAGTTCGAACTCAATTGAGTCCTCGCCTTCGATCAAATCCAACACGAACGAGTCTTCGAGATAGATGTCCCTCAAACATCCAAACTGTTCGTAGTATTTCTCGGATTTCGTCATCCTCGCATTTTCACACGCAAGGGTTCCGGCATCAAGCTAACGTCCGCTTATGACCTAAAGCAGACAATCGACATCGACCCTGTCCTACCCCGCATGCGCCTCATACCGGAATTCCATGATCCGGGTCAGGAGCGGGCTTTCGAAATTGCTCGGCACGGGCTTCTGCCCGACCAGCCATGCGAACACGTCCCAATCCGGGGTCGCGAGCAGGCGTTCAAACTCATACAAGTCTTCGTCCGTCATGCTGGCCATATGTGCGTCGGCAAAGCTACCCATTAGCAGGTCCATTTCCCGAAATCCGCGCCGCCAGGCCCGGAAGGTCAATTTCTTACGGCGTGATGCATCATCCATCGGGAAAACTCCTTGTTACAGCCTATCTAGGGCAGTCCACCTAACTTGCCCAGCACCCCGAACAATCAGTCGCAGATATTTCCCAACACTCTTTCGCCCGCCTAAATAACATCCCCACCTCAACGCCGCTCCCTGCGACTTGATCGCAGGGTCCATCGCCCGAAGCCTCAACAATATCTGGGAAAGATAAGTCCAGAACCAAGCCACCAATTCAGTCCCACAAAAATGCGGCGAAAAATAAATCTATCCCCGCCCTATGACCCCTAACCTATACTCCGCCTATCCCATCCTCACACAGGGCTGATCGCGAACGGCGTGGTTTTGAGGTTGGGAGCGGCGGTCTGTCGCTGAGCTTGGTGGAACCGACACCCCAAGCCCGGTGACAGTCGGGTCTGTATAGTATCGCCCCCAATAGCGACCTATTGGACGGTGGGCTTGCCCATAAGATACCAAATAGAGGCCAGGATCATTGCAGCCCTAGAGGCAGCAAAGACAAGATATGAGCAACGCGCCGCCGCAGGCG
>JAQWGO010000114.1 GCA_029238175.1 Henriciella sp.
CCGCCCGCATCGCGATCCGCAAACACCTCCTCAAACACCCAAGATGGCGCGGCCCCCTTCGTCAGGTAACAAGAGACCTCATGTCTAAGCGTGCCAATGACGATCATGCGCTCGGATCAGCTCTAACGGCATCCGAGAAAGTGTCTGTGGAGCCAAACGGGCTTTTACACCTCAATCAATACCAGCCGTCTGCCGCTTTGCTTTCAGTCCTCCTCCGCGCCGCGGGCGGGCATGATCATGCAACCCGGCGCAACGCAATTGATGCAGCAATGCTAGATTTCTCAACACCCGGGGATCGCCGAACCTTGGCTGGCGCATGGCTCCAGAAAACGAAAACCGGGATGCTGATCGGCCGCGATCCAGGTGAAGCAAACTTGAGAATATCAGATGGTCTTTGGGATGGGCGATACGGACCCGCATCAGCGTCAAAATTCAGTGCCAATGACACGCCGTATCTAGTTAAAGCTTCAGCGCCGCCCAGCGAGGATTGGCGAGAGGTCATCTCTGACCGTATCGCTCATACGGCCCAGTGCTACCAAACGCCTTTGCTCAACCCCGTCCAAACATAACCGCCCAAAGTTGGCGCAAAATACTGTTTTGACGGCAGGTCCACAGCATAAGGCGATAGCGCCCCACTCACGGCGTCACGCATCGCCTTAACCGCAATGTTGCGGCTTCCGGCTGCCATGCGCCACAAGTAAGTATGAAAATTATCTTCGGGCTGAACTTCAACCCGCGATTGATACAGCACGTCGCCCGTATCAACACCCTCATCGACCAAGTGAACTGTAGCCCCGAAGTGCTCCGGCTCTTTATTGGCGAGCGCGAAGTATCCACCAAACATACCGCGATAGGCGGGATTTATGCCTGAATGATAGTTGATGAATGGCGCATCAACTGCGCCGAGCGTTTTTCTACCGATCATCCGCGTCGACACAACAAATACTGCCTTAGGCTTTGCAGCCTGCAGCACTGCGCGCGCTGCGTCAGAGTTAACCGAAGCTACCCGAGTTACATTGGCGCCTTCTGGCATGTCTGGCTCTAAGCCTTCTGCCTCAATCATATTCTCAATGATCGGCCATGTTCCGCGCTTGGTTAGCTTCAGCGGAATACGCGCCGCCTGCATACTTGCAACTTTCAATGGCCCCAGCATTTTACGGCGGCGGCGCCAAAACACTTTCTGGGGTTCGCCATCTTCCAGAATGATCGGAAAATCACCAAATTCAGCCCTTAGCGCATTGATCATAATCCACGCATGCGGCCCACCAGCGGTTAGCGCGACGATATTGGACTGTTCTGACATGGTACGCTCCAAGCTACTCGCCTTAGAAGCGTGCAATAATCAGGCCCTCGCCTAATTAGCGAAACGTTCACCATAAAGCTTTGTCGGCTGTAACCCAGCAAAGCAATGGCAGGGCTTAGCTCGCGAGCGGCCCTGCTTCAAGGACATCCTCAACTGTGCGTAGCCCCGGCCTAGGGCTGCTCACCAGCACAGCCATATTGCCCGGTGCATGCTTGTTATCGAGCATTTTCTCATGCGCAGCAGGAATATCAGCCCATCCAAAGACTTCGGACATACACGGATCAATCCGGCGATCTATCACCAACTGGTTTGCCGCAGATGCCTGCTTCAGATTGGCAAAGTGGCTGCCCTGCACGCGTTTCTGACGCATCCAGAGGAAACGCGCATCCATTGTTAGGTTAAACCCAGTCGTCCCAGCACAGATCACCACCATGCCGCCGCGCTTCACCACGAAGACTGATACTGGGAACGTGCTTTCGCCCGGGTGTTCAAAGACGATATCAACGTCTTTCTTGCCCGTAATCTCCCAGATCGCTTTCCCGAACTTACGATTTTCACGCATATAGTCGGCAAACTCTGGCCCGTTCACTGTCGGCAACTGACCCCAGCAGTTGAACTCTTTACGATTGATGACGCCCTTGGCGCCCATTGAGTAGACAAAGTCTTTCTTGTCATCCGATCCAACAACGCCAATCGCATGTGCCCCGGTGACCGCGCAAAGCTGCACACCGAAACTGCCCAAGCCGCCCGACGCGCCCCAAACTAAAACGTTGTTACCCGGCTTTACGATATGAGGGCGATGTCCAAACAGCATCCGGTACGCGGTTGCGAGCGTTAGCGTGTAACAAGCGCTCTCTTCCCAAGTCAGATGCTTTGGACGCGGCATACACTGACGCGCCTGAACTCGGCAGAACTGCGCAAAAGATCCGTCAGGCGTCTCATAGCCCCAGATACGCTGGCTTGGCGAGAACATCGGATCGCCGCCATTACATTCTTCATCGTCGCCATCGTCTTGGTTACAATGAATGACAACTTCATCGCCGGGCTTAACGCGGGTAACCTTGCGCCCAACCGCCCAGACAATGCCGGATGCATCAGATCCGGCAATGTGGAAATCAGCTTTATGAATATCAAATGGTGAGACCGGCTCGCCAAGGCCCGCCCAGATACCGTTATAATTCACGCCCGCCGCCATAACCAGAACCAGGACTTCGTCGCTATCAATCTCTGGAACCGGAACCTGCTCAACCTGCATCGCAGTTGCAGGGCGGCCGTGGCGCTCGCGGCGAATGGCCCACGCATGCATGAACTTTGGAACATGGAACTCCGGCGGAATCTCACCGATCGCGTATATGTCTTTTTTCTCACGAACTTGCGTCATGCCAATGTTCCTCCATATTGCCTTGTGCACCCTTAACGGGATGTCTTCACAGGCCTGTCATTCCACGGCAGACTGACGGACAGATAGTTGCGACGCAAGGGAAAATTGTGCGATGCAGCAATATTGATCAAGCTTCATTAGTCGGGTGTTGCAGAAATGACAGACTTAGGTTGGGTCTTCCTGAATGATCGCTTTGTGCAAAGCGAAGACGCGGTCATCTCACCATTTGATCGGGGCTTCCTTTTCGCCCACGCCGCATATGAAGTCACCGCGGTGTTCAAGGGTCAGCTAATCGATTTTGATGGACACATCGAGCGGTTAGAAAAGACCCTGGCTGGAATCTCCCTCCCAAACCCGATGAGCAAAGATCGTTGGCATGCCTTACACACGGAAATTCTTAGACAAAACGAGATAGAAGAAGGCCTGATATATCTGCAGGTTTCGGGCGGCGCCTATGGGTTCCGTGACTTTGCCGGTCCCAAAACGATAGCGCCAACGGTCTTCATGTTTGCCGTCGAAAAACCCCTGATCAGCGACATGGCCCGCGATGGTGCAAGTGCCATCACCCTGCCTGATACGCGCTGGGCTAGGCGCGATCTGAAAACGACGCAGCTTCTGTCCCAAGCTTTGGCTTATCGAACAGCACAGGATGAGGGCAGCTTTACCGCGATCATGCATGAGGATGGCATCATCACCGAAGCTGCTTCAGCAAATGTCTGGATCGTTAATGCCGATGGTCACTTGGTCACAAGGCACTTATCGCCCTCAATCCTCCCCGGTATCACAAGAGCCAGCGCAGTGGATATGATCTTGCGCCAAGGCGTGGAGATTAAGGAAGAAGCCTTCAATCTAGAAGCGCTTCATGACGCTCAAGAAGTCTTCACCACATCAGCAGGCGCCCTGATTGCGCCGATCACTAAGATTGATAATCTGCCCGTAAGTGATGGCCTACCCGGCCCGGTTACGCGGCAAGTGCAGAAACTCTACTACACGAAAATGGGCGCTGATTTGAGTAGGTTTGATTGGCTATGATCGCGGTTCGTCCGGATCAATCACTTCACCTTCAACTGTAAACGCATCATCGTCATTTGCAGGCCCTTGCCCCGTTTGCATCTGACTAAACATGCCCTGCATTTCGCCCATCATACCCGCCATTTGATTCAAGCCCAGACGCGCTGAAACCCACGCGCCAACAAAGGCTAGAAGCGCTGGAACAATCAGAAATGCCAAGTCGCTGCCGAGAACGCGGGGTTCAAACTCAGTGGCCTGAAATACAGCTGCAATCAGCGCCGCAATCCCAAATGCAAACGCATATCCAACAAGACCCATAGCAAATCGCGGACCTAGACCTTTAAACAGGTTTGGTTTCACTTCTGCCGCGTTCGGATCCAACATGCTCTGCAAGTTCATTGCTGGCGAAGGTGTCACCTTGCGAATGATGATCGTCGTTGCTGTCGCCGCTAGCGCCAAAAGAGGCACCAAGACGAAGCTTCTATTCATCACACCAGCGACAATTGCCGCCCCTAAAAACGCAATCGGACCTGCAAGTCTGAGCAGAAAAGGAAAAAACAGCGCAAAAGGCATTGTGAGGCATCCATTGTTGATGCCTCTACATAGACAGGCAGGCCTAGTTCAGCAATGCCACACTGGCGCGCGTGCGTTCTGCAAAGATCGCTTTCAATTTCAAAGACAAAATTGTTGCCGCTAGCCCCAGTGTTACGGCATTTGCCAAGATCACAGGCAAGCTACCAATCATCAGGCCGTAAACTAACCACGCTGTCACGCCGACAGTGAACATGGAATACATCATCACAGAGATACCGTCTGTCTTTCCCGTCCGCACAACAAGCATCGCTTGAGGCAGAAAAGACGCGGTGGTCAAAATAGCGGCGAACAAGCCCAATAGTTCAGTCATCACAGACTCCGTTGTAAGACACCGTAAATAGCATCACGGACCCATGATAACACGCATTATTATTTCACGAATATCATGCAAAATCGCATAGCGTAAAAGCTGCCGCTTCGGCTACTTGCCGCCGCTTCAATCCTGCGCCATGTTGCGCCGCAACAAACGAATTCCGGAGACACAAATGGCCGACACAGCTTTCCAGCACGATGCAGATCGCCCATGGATTTTCCGAACATATGCGGGTCACTCGACAGCTGAAAAATCCAACGCGCTTTATCGCGGCAACCTCGCCAAAGGCCAGACAGGCTTATCAATCGCGTTCGATCTGCCGACACAGACGGCTTACGATGGCGACCATATCCTCGCCAAGGGCGAAGTTGGAAAAGTTGGTGTGCCGGTCGCTCACCTTGGTGATATGCGGAAATTATTCGCCGAACTCCCCTTGGAGGAAATGAACACCTCCATGACAATCAATGCCCCTGCCGCATGGATGTTGGCGTTATATGTCGCCTTGGCTGACGAACGCGGCGACGATCGCGCAAAATTGCGCGGCACAACCCAGAACGACATCATTAAAGAATACCTGTCGCGTGGAACCTATGTCTTTCCGCCCGCCCCAAGCATGCGCCTTATCAGCGATATGGTCAGCTGGTGCTATACTGAAGTCCCGAAATGGAACCCCTTAAACGTCTGCTCCTACCATCTGCAGGAAGCCGGCGCGACACCAGAGCAAGAGCTTGCCTATGCGCTGGCAACGGCCATAGCGGTCCTCGACGCGGTCAAAGCGGGCGGCCAAGTTCCTGATGAAGATTTCAGCATCGTTTTTGGCCGGATCTCATTCTTCGTAAATGCCGGCGTTCGCTTTGTAACAGAGCTTTGTAAGATGCGGGCCTTTGTCGACCTTTGGGAAGAAATCGGCCGCGACCGTTATGGGGTAGATGATGCGAAAGCCTTGCGCTTCCGGTACGGTGTTCAAGTTAACTCGTTGGGACTGACAGAGCCGCAACCTGAAAACAATGTCTATCGCATCCTGATCGAAGCCCTAGCGGTAACCCTATCAAAGCGCGCTCGTTGCCGCGCCCTACAACTCCCCGCATGGAACGAAGCACTGGGCTTGCCGCGTCCTTGGGATCAGCAATGGTCACTGCGGATGCAGCAGATTCTCGCCTATGAGACTGACCTACTTGAATTCGAAGACCTGTTCGATGGTAGCCACGTCGTTGATGGAAAAACCAATGAACTGAAAGACCAAGCCCGCGCTGAGCTCGCCAAGATCGACGGCATGGGCGGCGCAGTCGATTCTGTCGCATATATGAAAGAGAGCCTCGTTGGCGCGCATATTGATCGCATCAAGGGCATCGAAAGCGGCGAACTGAAAGTCGTTGGCGTGAATGCCTACACAACGACTGAGGAAAGCCCGCTTGGTGCAGGCAATGATGCAATCCAGACCATCGATCCGATGGTTGAACGCGAACAAGTTGAGGCCCTCAAAAAATGGCGCCTCAACCGGGACCAGTCAGCAGTTGAGACGGCCCTAGACAATCTTCGCGCCGCCGCCGCGGGCAATGAGAATATTATAGAGCCATCAATCGCCGCAGCGAAAGCCGGCGTAACTACGGGCGAATGGGGCACTGCGTTGCGTGAAGTGTTCGGCGAGTATCGCGGCCCAACCGGGGTTGCAGTCGTTATGGAAACAGGCGGCGACAAAGCCATTGAAGCAACAAAGGCCCGCGTCGAAGCGGTGTCAGAACGCCTTGGACGCCGCATGAAATACGTCCTCGGAAAACCCGGACTGGACGGCCATTCAAATGGCGCAGAACAAATCGCTGCCCGCGCGCGCGCCTGCGGGATGGAAGTCGTTTATGACGGTATTCGCTTTACACCAGCTGAGATCGTTGCCCAGGCCAAAGAAGCCGACGCCCACGTTATAGGCCTGTCCATTCTATCCGGAAGCCATCTTGATCTGGTCCGCGAAACGCTGGCCGAAATGCGCGCTGCGGGACTCGACCAAGTGCCCCTCGTCGTCGGTGGAATTATTCCCTACGAAGATGAGCAATCCTTGCGCCAAATGGGTGTGCGCCGCGTCTACACCCCAAAAGATTTCAAGATCACCGAAATCATGGATGATGTCGTAGACGTCGTGGAGAAAGCTTGGCTCTAAGCCCTATTCGGATGCAAAGAGGTCTGGACGTATCTCGGCCAAATGCTCACCAAAATCGGCTGCGGCCGCATAGCTTTGGTGGGCATTATCCATCGTAATTGGATAAATCCCATCGACCAAAATTTGGCAAACGCCGCCACCCGGACAGATATGGTCTCGACGCCGAAAATACTCAGCGCCCTGTGCGACGACATAAGCTTCCATCTCATCTTCAACAGCACCCGCATTTGCAAGCCACTTACTGGCATACTCGTTAAGGCCTGCGAGCCGGCCATGCTCACGAATAACTTCAGGCAGCTTGCGGCCTCTAAACATTGGCGGGTTACCTAGAACAATAACTCTCGCCCCTCGATCAGCAAACCAAGTCACTGTGTCTTGAGCGCCGGGAATACGCTCGCGCGTTGTTTTGATTGAAATAACAACGGCATCAACTTTCGGCAAAATTTTCTCTGCTCCCTCATATCTTTCAACATTTAGTTCAGGGCAGGCTTTCCGCGCGTGGGACACTTGCGTCACATCCGGCACTAGTGGACAGCCACCATGAACATCTAGAATTAGGTTCACGTCCGGATATCCCGCGACCATCGCATTTACGCCATCTAGCCCAAAAGAATCGCCGGTCAGCAGTACATTCGTCTTGTCATCAGACAACGAGCCGCAAAAGAAGTCAGATTCGACCGTTTCGCAAATCTTTTGGCGCTCAATATTACGTTTCTTGTTTTCATCTTGATGGGTGAGAAGCAAAATCTCTTGAAGCGTGTCAGGAAATTCTGCCGATACACTTTCCGCCACCGCTTCAACCGTCTGCGTCACCTTTGGCTTCACTGCGGCGTCTTTACCGTGCAAAAAAAACAGAACCCAAGACGAAAGAAAACAAAGAAAGCAGCACCATACAGCCGCCCAAAATAACCAAACGCATGGGATAGAACTCCATTTCTTAGTCTCAAACTCGGGAGTTGAGTTGGAGCGGGTACACGGGATCGAACCGAGATCGATAGCTTGGAAGGCTACTGCATTACCATTATGCTATACCCGCTCAACAAAGACAGTTTAGCACAGTCTCAACAGGTGGTGGAGGGGACAGGATTCGAACCTGTGTACGCTATGCGGGCAGATTTACAGTCTGCTGCCTTTAACCACTCGGCCACCCCTCCGGATAGACCTGCAGAGCACCGTTTGACGCCACTGCTTCCGACCTTCAAAAGGATGCTATAACGCTTCCTGTCAACAACCGGAATAAGCCCTATAATGAGCAAGTCTCGCACACGCAACCAACCAAATTCACAAGGTCGTAGCAATAATGACCGTAATGATCGTAGACCTGCTAAGTCAGGTCCCAAAAGCGGTGCTTCGTCCGGGCTCGGATGGCTATGGGGCCAGCATCCCGTGGAAGCCGCCCTGGCCAATCCTCGTCGACGTTTGAAGCGATTGATTGCAACCCGAAACGCTGCCTCCCGCCTCGGCGAACATGCCCGCGCTGCAGAAGACATTGCACCTGGAGAGATTGGTGCACTTTTGCCCCCAGGCGCTGTCCACCAAGGCATTGCTGCGCAATTTGAGCCCCTACCAGATGCGACTTTAGAGGACCTGATCGGACGCAACACATCACGCATCGTGATCCTTGATCAGGTCAGTGATCCACATAATCTTGGCGCAATTTTCCGTTCTGCAGCGGCCTTCGGCTTTGGCGGTCTCGTCCTACAGACGCGAAACGCCCCACCAATTTCCGGTGTCGTCGCAAAAGCTGCTGTCGGCGCGATCGAAACCGTAACTGAGTGCCGAGTTGTAAACATCGCCCGCACCGTCGAAGCCCTAAACGAAGCCAATTATCACACGATCGGCCTCGCGGGCAGCGGCCGCAACACAATCGACAAGGCGGTTCGGGGCGCCCCAAAGCTCGCAATCGTCCTTGGTGCAGAAGGTCCGGGCCTGCGACCAACCGTTGCTAAAGCCTGCGCTGAACTGGCCCGAATTGCGATCGACGGCGCCATGGAAAGCCTCAACGTCTCTAACGCTGCTGCCATAGCGTTCTACGAAGCGGCACGCGGAAACAGCTAACCTAGTCGTTTCAGAACAGCCGCCGCCATGCGCACGCCAAGCTCAGGCCCCTCAACAGGGTAGAGGTATGGCTCAATCAGCTCCATTTCCATCAACAGCAAGCCGCCATCCTCACCGCGCAACATGTCGACACGTGCATAGAGCGGCGGGACATCCAACGCGCCTAGGATCGCTTTTGCATCGCTTAGATCTTCGGTGGATGGCGTAATCGCCTCTTCGGTTCCGCCATATGTCGACTGAATGCGATAATCACCTTTTGCGGCGCGTTTGATGAGCGCGTGCGAGAATTCTCCGTCGATAAAAATGAAGCTGATCTCACCTTCTTCAACAATCTTGGGCAAGAAAGGCTGCACCATCATCGGATTTGGCATGCCGGGCAGAATGTCGCCGCGCTGCAGCCGATACTGTCCATCAGCGCCCGCGCCGACTTGGCGCTTAAACACAAGCGTCTCACTGCCCAATGTATCAAACGCGTCAGCAGCATTTTGCGGTGTTACTTGATCAATCCAAAGCGTTGGGATCAGGCGCGCACCCTTCGCCTCCAAATCCCGCAAATACCCTTTATGAGAGTTCCAGCGCACGAGCTTGGCACCGTTGAACAAAGGAATTTGGGCCTCAATATTCGCAAGCGTTTCAAGAAACGTGTCCCAATGATCCCAATAGTCCCAAGTCGTTCCGATTAGAGCTGCGTCGAAGTCCGACCAATTGACCATCTCATCAGCCCAATCCACATCGTGCACGCTCATACCTTGTGCCTTAAACGCCGGCCTTAGCGCATCCATCATGCGGTCATGCTCAAACGCATCAGA
>JAQWGO010000015.1 GCA_029238175.1 Henriciella sp.
GGCAAGCGAAACCGCCTCTTCAAGAACGTCGGCAAGATCGACAGATCTCATGTCGAGTTCGCCGCGCGAAACATAATCGCGAAGGCGGCGCACAATCTGTCCCGCCCGAATAGATTGCGTCGCAGCAGCAGCAAGTGCCTCTTGAACCATCGCAACGGTTTCAGGGTCAGGCGTATCCAACAGGTCGCGCGCCGCCTCTAAATAGTTAGCAACCGCAGTAAGCGGCTGGTTTAACTCATGCGCCATCGCTGAGGCCATCGTCCCGACCGCACTTAGGCGAGAGAAATTGGCCAACTCAACCTGCATCTGAGCGAGCTTGTGGGCATTCGCCTGCTGTTCCGAGATGTCACGAATATATCCGGTAAACAGACGGCGACCGTCAATATTAGCCTCACCAATCTTTAGTTCGACTGGAATCCTGTCGCCGTTCGCAAGCTTGGCATGAACGATGCGTCCAATCCCAATGATTTGCTTCTCACCCGTCTCCAGGTAATTATCGATATAAGTGTCGTGGTGCGCTTTATCTGCGCCATCCATCAACATGGATACATTTTTCCCTGCGATATCACTTGCATCATAGCCAAACAGCTTCTCAGCAGCCGCACTGATGGCGAGCATCTTGCCGCGATCATCAATCACGATCATCGCATCGGGCACAGATGCGAGGATAGAGCGCATCAGTGTTTCCATCGATTGCTGGTCGCCGATGGAATCTTGAAGGAGAGGATACTGGCTTTTAGACATGAGCCAGCCTTTGTAATGTGCGTCAGGCACAGATCAATCCACTAATGAGGCGATACCGCGCCGCTGTTGCCACATGTCGTAAAGTCCAGTGGCTACCAAAATCAGACCCGCAACGGCAACATAACACCCCCAACAATGAGCGCGTTCAAAAAAGCTGCCATTGCTGACTGAAATGAGCACATTCTTACCGGTGCATATGGGTAGAGACAGCACTGAACTGGCCGTGATGTGCATCCACGCCTTAATTGAGCCGATCAAAAACAAGGCTACGCCAGCGAGTGTTTGCATTAAAGCGGTCATATCTGACAATTCCTCTTAAGTTCGATCCCGTTCTAAAAAGTGCGGCGCGCAAGCACATAGGGGTTTTCCCTTATACAGCGGCGAAGAGACCAAAGCTAAGCAACGCTTAAGGCTGAAATGACCCCATTCCGGGGTTCAGGCGGAGGTAGCCCGCAATGACATTTAACCAACTCACCACCCGGCAAAGCAATAATTCCAGTATCTTTGCTGTCGGGGCATTTTTAAGCGTATTCCTATTGCTGGGGCTGTTAATGGCGTCGTTTGCCAAAGATGCCGCAATAGGCCATCAGGCGATGACGTTCCTGTTCTTAGGAGGCGCATTCTTCGTTGGCCTCTGCATGTGGGCCGGTAACCTGATTGACCGTGACCCATTTGATGAAAGCGAATACGAAAACACGCTGGTGAAATGGGGCGTATTTGCTTCAATATTCTGGGGCTTGGCGGGTTTACTTGTCGGGGTTGTTATCGCCCTGCAGCTAACTTTTCCAAATGTCTTTTACTTCCCGGAATTAGGCTGGACAAACTTTGGACGCCTGCGCCCACTGCACACAAGTGCGGTGATCTTTGCGTTCGGCGGAAATGTTCTGCTAGCGACCAGTTTCTACGTCGTTCAACGCACATGCCGAACCCGTCTAGCGGGGGGTATGTGGCCTTGGTTTGTCTTCTGGGGATATCAGATTTTCATCGTTCTTGCGGCGACCGGCTACCTACTCGGCGTGACGCAATCGAAAGAATATGCTGAGCCTGAATGGTATGTTGATCTATGGCTGACCATTGTTTGGGTGGCTTATCTGTTAGTCTTCCTAGGCACACTCTGGAAGCGTAAAGAGCCACACATTTATGTAGCCAACTGGTTCTACCTGTCTTTCATCGTAACGATTGCGATGCTGCACATCGTCAACAACCTATCAATTCCGGTAAACCTGACCGGCTCAAAATCGGTACAGGTCTTTAGCGGCGTTCAAGATGCGATGACGCAGTGGTGGTATGGCCACAATGCGGTTGGGTTCTTCCTAACCACAGGCTTCCTGGCCATCATGTATTACTTCATCCCGAAGCGCGTTGATCGTCCGGTCTATTCCTACCGTCTTTCGATCGTTCACTTCTGGTCGCTGATCTTCATCTATATCTGGGCTGGCCCGCACCACTTGCATTATACCGCATTGCCGCAATGGGCACAGACTTTGGGTATGACCTTCTCAATCATGCTATGGATGCCAAGCTGGGGCGGTATGATTAACGGCGTAATGACGCTGTCCGGCGCGTGGGATAAGCTACGCACTGATCCGGTTGTTCGAATGATGGTTGTGTCGCTCGCCTTCTATGGCATGTCGACATTTGAAGGCCCGCTTATGTCGGTCCGCGCTGTCAATTCGCTGTCGCACTATACTGAATGGGGCATTGGCCACGTTCATTCCGGCGCGCTTGGCTGGGTTGGTTATATCAGCTTCGGGGCGCTGTATTGCCTAACCCCATGGCTATGGAAGAAGACCCGTCTTTATTCCAAATCCCTTGTGGAGTGGCATTTCTGGATCTCGACCATTGGTATCCTGTTCTACATGATCTCCATGTGGTTCGCAGGGATCATGGAAGGCCTGATGTGGCGCGCCTATAACGAGTTTGGTTTCCTTGAGTACAGCTTCGTTGAAACTGTTGAGGCCAAGCATATCAGTTACATGATCCGTGCTCTTGGTGGTCTGCTTTACTTTAGCGGCGCTGCGATCATGGCTTACAATCTGGTCCGCACGGCCCTTGGCCACGGCGAGGCGACAAGCCTTGATGAAGCCAATGATCCCCTCAAAACACCAGAGCCGCGCACTGCGCTGGCCCCAGCTGAATAGGAGACGTTCTCATGGGACTGATGAATAATCACGGCGTCCTAGAACGCCACTCGCTTCTCCTGACGATCGGCATTCTAGTCGTCGTTTCCATTGGTGGGATCATCCAGATGGCACCGCTAATGTATATGGAAAACACGATCGAAAAAGTGGATGGGATGCGTCCTTACACACCGCTGGAGCTGTCTGGCCGTGACATCTATATTCGTGAAGGTTGCTATGTTTGCCACAGCCAAATGGTGCGTCCATTGCGCGACGAAGTTGAACGCTATGGCCACTACTCACTCGCGGCGGAAAGCATGTATGATCACCCGTTCCAGTGGGGATCAAAGCGTACCGGGCCAGACTTGGCGCGGGTTGGCGGAAAGTACTCTGCTGAATGGCAGGTTGATCATTTGAAAGATCCACGTGCGCTTGTACCTGAATCGGTCATGCCGCCTTACGCCTTCCTCGCGAAGAAAAAGCTGAAATTCGACCAGATTGAAGACCGCCTTAAGGTCGAGCGCATGGTCGGTGTTCCCTACACTGATGAGATGATCGCTAATGCGAAGGGCCACATCTACGCTCAAGCTGACCCTGATAATAAGGGCTTCGATTACTATGACAGCTTGATGGCTGAGTATGAAGCTGCGGCTGGGCGCGAAAAAACTGTCGAAGCACGCGACTATGATGGTGACCCAACCACAATCACAGAAATGGATGCCTTGGTCGCATACCTTCAAATGACCGGAACACTGGTCGATTTCTCAACTTACGAAGCTGATGACCTCAGCAACCGTCGATAGGAGGGCTCGCTATGTATGAAATGCTATCAAGCTTCGCTCAAACAGGTGGTCTTGTTTACTTCGTGCTGATGTTTGCTGGGGCCCTGCTCTACGCCCTTTGGCCGCGCAATCAGGAACTGTTCGATCACGCATCGCGCCTGCCCCTGAATGATGACAAACCCTTTTACCAAGATGGAGAGCCATCTGATGAGTAACGAACATAAAGACATCGACGATCACAGCGGCATCGAAACAACGGGTCATAGCTGGGACGGGATTAAAGAGCTGAACAACCCGCTTCCAAGATGGTGGTTGATCACGTGGTACATCACGATTGTATGGGCCGTCATCTATATGATTTTGATGCCCGCGATCCCGGCTTTGCCTGGCATGGGCACGAATACAAAGGGACTTCGAAATCACTCTGATCGTGATCTCGTGGCCGCTGCTGTGGTTGAATTAAAAGAAGCACGAACCGAACAATCTGCAACCCTGCTTGACGCTTCATTAGAAGAGATTGAGACCAATCGCGATCTACAACAGTTTGCACTGGCCATGGGTGAAAGCCTATTCGGCGATAATTGCGCAACCTGTCATGGCGCAGGCGGCCGCGGTGCGATCGGATACCCAATCCTCGCCGATGATGTTTGGCTGTGGGATGGTACGCTAGACGGTATTGAATACACTCTTCGTCACGGTATTCGCCACGATGCAGACGATGACACACGCTTCTCTTTGATGCCAAGTTTTGGACGCGATAAACTTCTATCTGCAACCGAAATCGACAACCTGACGGAGTATGTGCTGCGGGCTTCTGGCCAAGAGCATGACACCGAAGAAGCTGATATGGCTGCAGAATTGTTTCAGCAGCAATGTGCATCCTGCCACGGCGCCGACGCAAAGGGCGACCGCCTTCAAGGCGCGCCGAACCTAACAGATCAGGAATGGCTGTATGGTAGCACGCGTCAGGCGATCCACGATACGATCTACAATGCGCGCAACTCGCATATGCCCGCATGGCAGGATCGTCTGGATGACGCATCAATCAAAGCTTTGGCTGTGTACGTCCACACCCTTGGCGGCGGCGAGTAGAGGCCGCAAACCATGGGTCAAACCACACTCAATATTCACCCTTCTGCAGGCAAGGGCGGCCCAACGCCGCCCCCGCCTAAGGACCTTTATGCTAAACGCCAGCAAATCTATCCAAAGCTAGCGCACGGTAATTTCAGGCTGGTGAAATGGGCGGTGATGGCCGTGACCTTAGGGATCTATTACGTCTTGCCTTGGATTCGCTGGGATCGCGGTGAAGGCATCCCAGACCAAGCCGTTCTTGCTGATTTTCAGAGCGAGAAATTCTACTTTTTCTTCATCGAAATTTGGCCGCAGGATATTCATTATCTCGCTGGCCTTTTGATTTTAGCTGCGCTGGGCTTGTTCCTCGTGACCTCCCTATTGGGGCGGGTCTGGTGCGGCTATACCTGCCCGCAAACGGTTTGGACCGATCTATTCATCTGGGTTGAACGTGCCTTCGAAGGCGACCGCGCGGCTCGGAAACGGCTGGATAACCAGCCCATGAGCGTTAACAAACTGGCGCGAAAATTAGGCAAGCATACGGTCTGGCTCATCATCGCTTTCTGGACGGGCGGGGCCTTCATTCTGTACTGGCATGACGCGCCAACGATTGCGCGCGGTTGGTTCACAGGGGACGTGCCTTTATCGGCCTATTGGTTTGCTGGCATCCTCACCCTTACAACTTACTTTTTAGCTGGTTGGATGCGTGAACAGGTCTGCACCTATATGTGCCCATGGCCGCGCATTCAGGCCGCACTGACAGATGAGCATGCGCTCAACGTCACCTATCGCTATGATCGCGGCGAACCTCGCGGTCCTAAGCGCAAAACCGAAAGCTGGGACGAGCG
Organism: Henriciella sp.; assembly: GCA_029238175.1. Taxonomy (GTDB): domain Bacteria; phylum Pseudomonadota; class Alphaproteobacteria; order Caulobacterales; family Hyphomonadaceae; genus Henriciella. The sequence goes on from JAQWGO010000015.1 coordinate 5,566, forward strand.
CGGCGACTGTATCGATTGCGACCAGTGCGTACAGGTTTGCCCAATGGGTATTGATATACGTGACGGTGAACAGCTGGAATGTATCCATTGCGCGCTTTGCATTGATGCGTGCGATCAAATGATGACGAAGATTGACCGCCCAACCGGGCTAATCGCTTATGATACTGAGGTCGCGGTTGCTGCGCGCAATGAAGGGACCACGCCGCCAAAGTATCGTCTGATCCGGTCGCGCACAGTTCTCTATGCCGTCTTGATGATTGCCATTGCCGCTTTGATGACGTGGGGCTTCATGACCAAAGCGACGATTGAAGCAAATGTGCTGAAAGACCGCTCACCGCCATATGTGCAGCTTTCAAATGGTAGTATACAAAATGGTTATACGCTAAAATTGATCAACAAAGTCGCTGAACCGCGAACAATGATCGTCAGCATCACCGGGCTTGAAGATCTTTCATTCTCAGTCATCGGGTTTGAGCATACCGGCTCACCAACCCAACCGATTGAGCTGCCTGTCGAAGCGTTTGGCGTTGATCGCTACCGTATTCTCGTCAGCGTTCCTGCAGGCGCAACACAGCGACAAATCACGATCACCGTCACTGACAAAGACAGTGGCGAGGCCGATACAAACCGCGCATCCTTTAGAGGACCAAACTGATGACTGATTATGCAATGACATCTGAGACTGAGACATCGCAAAAAAGACTGACCGGATGGCATGTCCTTTTCATCATGCTGGGCTTCTTCGGCGTGATTTTCGCGGTCAACGGCGTGTTTCTATATCATGCTATAACCAGCTTCCCCGGTGAAGACGTAAAGAAGTCCTATGTTCAAGGCTTGAACTATAACCAGACCCTCAACGCCCGCGCGGCAGAGGCAGCACTTGGCTGGAAAGCGCAAATGGGCGTTCAAGACGACGCATTGATCGTCCGCTTGCAGGACGCAGAGGACATGCCGTTAACCGGCTATACTGTTATCGTCGAAGCACGCCGCCTGACCAATGACGCTGAGGATCACGTCCTAACGCTGAACGCCGAAAGTGAAGGCACATATAGTGTTGCCACTTCCGAACTTAGCGAAGGCCAGTGGCGACTGAAGGCAAGTGTTCTGAATTTCAACGCAGATGAAACACTATTCACGGCACACAAACAGGTCCGCATCAAGTGACCAGCGCCGACCTCACCCTCGATAAAGGTTGCCCCTCAGGGCTCGCCCCGGCAAGTAGAGCGGCCAGCGGCAACCTTTCCGCGTTTATGAAACGCAAGGGTGACTTAAACACACTCACGCTCTCGATCAGCGGCGCAAAGTGCGGTGGATGCCTGTCAAAGATTGAGAACGCCCTGAACGCCCTACCCGGCATGGTCATTGCCCGCCTCAATCTGTCATCGGGAAAACTTGAAGCGCAATGGCGCGGCGAGCTTTCACCTGAAACGGTTTCAACAACGATCAGCAATCTTGGATATGGCGTTTCGGGTTACTCCGAAGACGCGGCCGCAAGCAAAACAAAGAGTGAAGAACGCTCTCTCCTCATCGCTTTAGGCGTTGCTGGATTTGCGGCCGCAAACATCATGCTACTGTCAGTCTCCATCTGGGCGGGTCATGGTGAGATGGGGGAAACCACACGCCGGACGATGCATCTCCTCTCGGGCCTAATCGCTTTGCCGGTCTTAGTATTTAGTGGCCAACACTTTTTCAAATCGGCATTTGGCGCGCTAAGGAATGGTCATGCGAATATGGATGTGCCGATTTCCTTGGCCCTCATACTCGCTTTCTCTGTCAGCGTATTTGAGACCCTGAATGGCGGCGAGCATGCCTATTTTGATGCGGTTGTGATGCTGCTCTTCTTCCTCTTAATCGGCAGGTTCCTAGACGCGCGGTTACGGCGGCAAGCCTATGCCGCCGCGCATGATCTTGCCGCGCTACGTGGACGATCAGTCAACCGGATCAATGCCGACGGCCAAACAGAGGCGGTGCGTGCCGATGACATCAAAGAGGGCGACCACATCCTTCTGGCCGCAGGAGAGCGCGCCGTCATAGACGTCAAAGTTCTAAGCGGGATGAGCACGATTGATGAAAGCTTGGTCACTGGCGAAAGCCTGCCGCGCACAATTAATGCTGGTCAGAAACTATATGCAGGCACGGTCAACATAGATCAGCCGATCCAAGGCATCGCGCTGGGCGCGGCGTCAGATTCCTTGCTTTCGGACATTTCTGATATGCTCGAAGCAGGTGAGCAGAAACGCTCCGCCTACCGCAAGATCGCGGACAAGGCCGTCTCCCTATACGTCCCCTTCGTTCATACGACCGCGGCACTGACCTTCATCGCGTGGTTGTATTTGGGGGCAAATGTGCGTGAAGCCACAATGGTCGCTGTCACGACACTGATCATAACCTGCCCGTGTGCTTTGGCGCTAGCTGCGCCAGTTGCACAGGTCGTGGCATCGGGACGTTTGTTCAAGAAAGGTGTATTCCTGCGATCCGGCGATGCGTTAGAGCGTTTAGCGGAAATAGATCATGTTGTATTTGATAAGACGGGCACGCTAACACTTGGCATGCCAGTCCTGATTTCAGAAGACATGGCTGAGCTTCAAATCGCAGCGCAGCTGGCACGCGCGAGCCATCACCCGCTTTCACGCGCAATCGCCGCCGCCGCTGGGCCCGGCCCCGTCGCACAATCCGTGACAGAGCACCCCGGACTAGGCCTGGAGTCAGAGATTGAAGGCATCGTCTACCGCTTGGGATCGGCAGAATGGGTTGAAAGCTCCGGCACGCCTGTCACCACTGGGCCAGCGCTATGGTTCTGCCGATTGGGCGAGGCTCCTGTTTTATTTGAATTTGAAGACCAAGTGCGCAGCGACGCCTCACAAACCGTGCGGGCATTATCAGCGCTGGGCATTGAATCCGAAATCTTATCTGGAGACCGAGCCGGCGCAGTCGAACGGGCCGCCAGAACGCTTTCAATATCCGCATGGACAGCCGGGGTCTCCCCTGCTCAAAAAGCTGAAAGACTCGAAGCGCTTACAAAGGCAGGCAAGAAACCTTTGATGATTGGCGACGGCCTGAACGATGCAGGCGCATTATCACTCGCGCATGCTTCACTTGCACCCGGCGGCGCTATTGATGTGTCGCAATCGGCCTCCGACGCTGTTTTCTCTGGCGGTCTTGAGTCCATACTGACGATTTTGAAAGTCTCAAAGTCGGCAAAACGGACGATGCTACAAAACTTCGGATTAGCGGCGGGATATAACTTAATCGCGGTTCCCATTGCGGTCTGCGGTCTTGTAACGCCCCTCATCGCGGCAATTGCTATGTCAGCTTCATCACTTATCGTAACTTTGAACGCTTTACGGATCAGAGGATAAAGGAGCCCGCGTATGAGCATTATCATTTATCTGATCCCCGTCGCCCTTGGGCTTGGCTTGGTCGGTCTTGGCGCTTTCCTTTGGTCTGTGAATTCGGGGCAGTATGAGGATATGGACGGCGCCGCCGTGCGCATCTTAACCAGTGATGACGAGCCGCTTTGAACGCCCGCAATCTGTAAAACCAGTTCCCAATCTCTCCCTGATGCCCTATCTCGACTAAAAAGGGCCTGAGGAGCACAAAATGACTGAAGTAACTGACACCCCAAAAGCAGGCTGGCGCATGAAAGTTGCGGCCTTCGCACTTTGCGTTTCGATCTTTGCGATCCTTTGGCTGGCTGTTGCCGCCCTTGGAACCAAGTGGGGCTGGTGGCCATGGCAAGTTGGCCTTGGCCAAATGACGATTGGGATTGCGCCTTTGATCTTGATGTTTGCGGGTGGTTTAGCCGTCATCGCTCAAATTATCGCCCTCATCAAAGCGCCGCGTTTTCAGCCCTTCGTCATCGCATTACTCGCAACACTTATTGCCGCTTTGGGACTTTTCCGCCTTATGGGTATGGGTGCGCAAACAGCGGCCTTGCCGCCGATCCACGACATTCAAACCGACTGGTCTGACTCTATTCAGTTCAGCGATGCGATCATCTCTGCGCGCGCTGCTGACGGTGAAACGAATCCAATCGCGGATGATACACGCATCCCTGAGGGCGAAGGCATTGAAGCGCGCTGGCCGGGCATGGGCGGCATGCTGGTGTCTACAGCTCAGGAAAAAGCAGAATTGGAAAAGTCAGGCAAAGGTACTGTTCTACCGAACATTGAACCGCTTTACTTCGATCAACCGCCTGCGGAACTCGCAGCCGTTGTTCAGCGCATCATAGAGAAAAAAGGCTGGGATATCGTCACACCTGCTCCGGCAAACGGCGATACCGGCGAAGAGATTCTGATTGAAGCGACAGCCACCTCTGGCTGGTATGGATTTAAGGATGACGTTGCCATCCGTATCCGCCCGGTCGAAGGCGCAACCCGTATTGATATGCGTTCGATCAGCCGCGTGGGTCTGTCAGACCTCGGCGCGAACTCAACGCGCGTCTATGGCGTTATGATGGAACTGCAAGACCGCGCCGACGGCCGCACGGCGCCGTAGCGGAACCTCTGGACAATACATAATCCTCTCGTCACTCTCCCGACAAAACAAATCGGGAGAGTGATATGAAATTAGCCGTATTGATGATGGGGGCCATTGCGCTCGCAGGCACAGCAATCGCGGATGGTCACGGCGAAGATAAATCGCACGGCTGGTATCCGTCGAAATATGGCGGCGCTGACCGCCTCGGCGCAATGAATAATCTCTCCGACGCTAAAACTGCTGAAGCGGCAAAACTCATTATACGCGGAAAGACATTCAGCCTCGGCATGGTGACTGGCCGGGATACCCCCGCCTACGGCCCACGCGAATATGACGTGACTGTCCTACAGCTTTCTGACGGATCAGGTACGCCGCTTGGCGCGAACCAAGCCGTTGGGAATGACGACATCGTGGATACATCTGTCGGTATCGGCAGTCAGATTGACGGGCTGGGCCATATGGGCATCAATCATCGCTACTATAACGGTGTCCCCGTCGCGGACTTTGTGACGACCGCAGGGCTGACCCAGTTTGGCACCCACAATCTGCCCCCCATCGCAACGCGCGGTATCCTGCTCGACATGACAAAAAGCTTTGAGGCACCTGTCCCGATTGGTACGGCCTTCAACAAAGCTGAGATTGACGCCGCCGCCGCGCGTGCGGATGTCACGATTGGTAAAGGCGATGTCGTGCTCTTCCACACGGGCACAATGAAGGCGCGCGAGGATGACACCGCGCTCAACCCAACATCGCCGGGCCTTGGCGTAGAAGGTGCGCAATACCTTGCTGATTTGGGCGTTGTCGCGATTGGCGCCGACACATGGGCATTAGAAGTTGTGCCATTTGAGAATGAAGCGCGCCCATTCGATGTTCACCTAACACTACTGGCGAAGAATGGCGTCTATATCCTTGAAAACATGGCAACAGATGAACTCGCCGCTGATGGCGAAGGCGCGTTTTTCTTCTCCCTCGGCGTCCCCAAATTAGAGGGCACCGTCCAAGCCATAATCAATCCATTGGCTATTCGATAAATCAAATACCCTGCCCCGGCGAAAAGACTTGCACCGGGGCACGGTCTGGTTAGCGTACGTAAAATTACGGATTCAGCGTGAAGACACGCGGATGGTTTTTGGAGGAAGAGTATGAGCGACACTGCAGCAGCAGCGACGGACGGACATATCAACGGATATCGTTCGAAAGGCTACAGAACCTATGTTCTGCTAGTCCTCATGGTGGTCTACACGCTCAACTTTATTGATCGAAACCTGATCGGCGTTTTAGCAGAGCCAATCATCACAACGTTCAACCTTAGTGATACTCAATTTGGACTGCTCGCAAGTTGGCCATTTGCTTTATTCTATGCCGTCATGGGCCTGCCCATTGCGATTGCGGCGGATCGATTTAACCGCGTCAACATCATCGTTATATGTATCGTGCTTTGGTCGGTGATGACCGCGCTTTGTGGCATCGCCGCAGGCTTCATAACGCTTATGCTCTTCCGGATTGGTGTCGCTGTCGGGGAGGCAGGCTGCACACCTCCAGCGAACTCCATCATTGGCGATTATTATCCCGCAAAGAGCCGCGCAACGGCGCTCGGCATATACTCAATGGGTGTTACCCTTGGCGGTGTTTTGGCCTACCTATTCGGTGGACCTATTGCTGCGATTAGTGGTGCTGACTTTGAAGTCTTCCTTAATAGCGTTGGCGTTGGCGGACTGTTCTCGGGTATCGAGTGGAGCACGGTTGAGGGCTGGCGCATCGCCTTTGTTGTCATCGGCTTGCCTGGCGTACTTATTGGTCTGCTCTTAATGCTGACGATAAAAGAACCTCCGCGGGGCTATTCTGACCCACCCGGTTCACAATCCCTTTTGCGATCTTCAACTAAAGAGACATTCAAAGAGCTAGCATCCAAGCCTAGCTTCTGGTGGATGGCAATGGGCGCAGCCCTTGTTGCTTTCGTCGGCTACGGCCTCTTCACATTCCAGATACCGTTCCTGATGCGGGAGCATGGTTTGGGTGTGCGTGAAGCTTCTGTAAATTACGGCGCGCCATTGTCGGCCGTCGCCGCTGTCGGAACATTCCTTGGCGGTTATCTCACAGACAAATTCTCGTCGCGCTTCAGCACAGCTGTCGCAATCATTCCAGCGATCGGCCTACTACTGGCTGTTCCGCTTTACATCTTCGCATTCTACTCAACCAATTTAACAGTGCTGTTTATCACTTGGGCCTTAGCCGCAGTATGTCATTATGCTTATCTAGGTGCGCAATATAATATCGGACAGGGTGTTGTATCGGCTCGGTCACGCGCGACAGCGATTGCGATCCTTCTGATCATCGTTTCGATAATCGGTAATGGTATTGGGCCGCAATTCGTTGGCATTATGAGTGACGTCTTCACAGGCGCAAACCTCGGTGGAACCGATCTTAGCGTCGGTATCTGCGCCGCGGGTGAAGGCTTAACTGAAGCCCAAGTCGCAAGCTGTGCCGCAGCCAAGTCATCAGGCCTCAAGCAATCAATCTCTGTAACAACACTCTGGTTCATCGTCGCGGCGTTCTGTTTCTACATGTCATCGCGCCACTTGAAGAATGATCTGGTCGCAAAAGTGGAGACAGCATAATGAGCGTCGCAGCCACAGAAACCGTCGCATCACCGTCACTTGGGTACAGCACAAAGCCATACCGGGCCTACGTGCTTGGCTCCTTGCTGCTGGTATATATTTTCAACTTCATTGATCGGACAATCATCAACATCCTAACGGAGCCAATCAAAGAATCGTTCCAAGTTGAGGATTGGCAAATGGGCCTGCTGGGCGGCATCGCCTTTGCCGCGCTCTACACGATGCTGGGTATTCCCTTGGCGCGAATATCTGAACGCGTGAACCGCGTTTTTGTCATTACTTGCTCTGTCGCTGTTTGGAGCCTTTTCACGGTCTTGTGCGGATTTGCGAGCAGCTTCATCATGCTGTTCATCATGCGCGTCTGCGTTGGTATCGGCGAAGCTGGCTGCACGCCGCCTGCACAATCACTTATTGCTGATTATTTCGCCCCAAAAAGCCGCGCAACCGCAGTGTCCATTTACGCAATGGGTGTTCCCTTGGGCGGCATGATTGCGGGTCTATCGGGTGGTATAATCACTGAGCAGCTAACCGGGGACAATGTCGAAAGCTTCCTGACGTCTATTGGCCTTATAGGCCTGTTTGGCGGCATTGACTGGTCCACGGTCGAAGGCTGGCGCATCGCTTTTGTTGTCGTTGGCCTGCCCGGCATGCTGTTGGCTTTGGTCTTTAACAGAACAGTCAAAGAGCCTCCAAGAGGCTTCACCGATCCTGAGAGCGCCCAAAAGCAAGAACGTGTGACATTTGGTGAAGCGCTGAAAGTGCTCGCTGGAAAACCAACATATTGGCATGTGGTAATCGGCGCGACGATCGCATCATTCATCGGCTACGGTGTTGGGCAGTTTACAACGTCATTCCTTATCAGAACACACGGATTGAGCCTAACTGAAGCGGCGCTGTTATTTAGTCTCATCTTGGGTCTGATGGCGGCGATTGGCGTATGGTCGTCTGGCTTTCTAGCCGACAGGTTCGCTAAACGTCACCCAACCGCTCTCTCATGGATTCCAGCTTTAGGTATGCTTTTCTCCGTACCACTTTATGTCTTTGGATATTCCTCATCGAACCTATGGATTGCGATGCCACCGCTCATGATCGCAGCGATGATCCACTACTACTATCTAGGCCCGATGTACGCTGTTAGCGGCGGTGTTGCAGACAGCCGTATGCGGGCGACATCTGTTGCGATCACTCTTCTCGTGGTAAATATTATTGGGCTTGGTTTAGGGCCACCAGCAATGGGTTTCTTATCGACGTTCCTGAAGTCTATGTACCTTTCAGGTTCTGACCTGAATCTTACACTAGAGGCTTGTAAAGCAGCTGATTTGGGCGAGGCGGCCAGTGCTGCGTGCTCCAGCGCAAATGCTCGTGGACTACAGACAGCAATTATCGCGTTCTGTTGCCTCTACGCGTGGGCTGCCCTGCACTACTTGCTGGCGGGACGGACAATGAAGCGCGACATGGTAGCTATGGCAGGCTAAACACCCTGTATGGCAGTCTATACTTCAGTCACAGACGATGAGCTTAATGCGTTCCTCGCCGAGTATAATCTCGGCGAGGCGCTTTCGTTTAAAGGTATCGCGGAGGGCGTTGAGAACTCGAACTATTATCTCGAAACGACGGCCGGGCGGTACATTCTAACCCTGTTTGAAAAGCGGGCCGACCCGAAGGACCTGCCCTATTTCATCAATCTGAAAAAGCATTTGGCGGCGAATGGATTTTCATGTCCGCTGCCGGTTGAAGCAAAAGACGGCGATGCTTTGCGCACACTTGCCGGACGCCCAGCCGTCATCGTTACCTTCCTCAATGGTTTGTCACCGCGCGTCCCGAATGCACGCCAATGCAAACAGCTTGGGACAGGACTTGCGCAGCTTCATGCCGCTTCTGCTGACTTTCAGGAAACACGCGCCAATGGGCTGGGCCCAAACAGCTGGCCAAAACTTTGGGCAGGAAGACAAAGCAGCGCCGAAACGCTTCAAACTGGCATCGCAGATTTGATTGATAATGATCTGGCGCAAGTAGAAGCAGTAAAACACCTGAGCGCCGACCTGCCGCGCGGCACAATCCATGCCGACTTATTTCCCGACAACGCCTTCTTTCTTGGCGACACGTTTACGGGCGCAATCGACTTCTATTTCGCATGCACCGATGCTCTCGCCTATGACTTGGCAGTTTGCATCAATGCATGGGCGTTTGAACCGGATGGATCTTTCAACTACTCCAAAAGCGCCAACCTGATCGGGGGCTATGAAAGCATACGGCCGCTCACCGAGAAAGAACGAAAAGCGCTGCCAATTCTCTGTCTTGGCGCGGCTTTACGCTTCTTCTTAACGCGATTGGTCGACTGGACCGACACGCCCGCAGACGCGTTAGTGAAACCCAAAAACCCGCTTGATTATGCGGCTCGCCTTCGCTTCCACCGCGCCGTGAAAAGCGCAGCGGACTATGGCGCATAGGGGATTTCCCTTATCGCCAACCTTAGCAGATACTCCAAAACTAAATCCCAAATCAGCTGCACTTGAATGCAGCCTTAGGAGGGATGCAATGCCAGAGGAAACCCCGTTTCGACTGCCCGATGTAGCTAAAGTAACAATGGGCGCTCCGCTTCGATGGTTACAGCTTGGGTGGCAGGATTTTCAGCGCGCTGCGCTACCCTGTATGATCTATGGCATCCTACTTGCGGCGATCAGTGCCATGATCGCTTGGGCCCTCGTCTTTAGCGGCGCGTTCGCTTGGGTCTTTGTCTTGGCGGGCGGGTTTTTCTTAATCGCCCCGGTGCTCGCCATGGGATTTTATGAAGCCGCCAGACTGCTTGAAAGTGAAACCCAGCCTAATCTGACAGATATGATTCTTGTCCGCGGAGCTCTGCGGCTTGATCTTGCTTATCTTGGGTTCGCCTTATTGATGATCTACCTGTTTTGGACCAGGCTTGCGCAAATCGTGTATGCCCTCTCCACCAGCCAGCTTCATAAAACGCCTCAAGCCTTCTTGGAGTTCATGCTCACAACGCCAGACGGGCTGGTCATGTCCTTGGTCGGAACAGCAATTGGCGGGGTGATTGCGTTTCTTGCATTCTCATTGATCGTCATCTCCGCGCCTATGCTACTGGACCGGAAAACTGATGTGTTCATCGCGACAATTACCAGCTTTAGGGCGGTCACAAAAAACCCCGGGCCAATGCTGATCTGGGCACTGATGATCGCGGCCCTCACCACAATCGGCATCGTCACAGCTTTCTTTGGACTGATCCTTGTATTTCCCTTGATCGGGCTGGCCAGCTGGCATGCATATCGCGACCTGGTTCCAACTTCACCCTAAGTCAGCAATGGACAGGGGTGGCTCGGTTGATAGTCTCACAAGCAAGGACGTTGCCCGATAGAGGTTACGCTTTGAGGAGACGACAAGATGCACCCTAGCCACCATGCCGCCACCCATCCCGATAAAGCCGCCTACATAATGGCCGGCTCCGGAGAGACCGTAACTTTCAAACAACTTGAAGATCGCTCGAACCAAATCGCTCATGCGTTCAGGACACTCGGCCTGAAAGCGGGCGACACGATCGCAATGTTCGCGGAAAACTCACCACGTTTCTTTGAAATATGTTGGGCGGCTCAGCGTTCAGGGTTGTATTATGTCGCTATCTCATCGCGCCTGACGACGCCTGAAGTCGATTACATTCTCAATGATAGCGGCGCACGCCTCTTAATTGCATCGCATAGCCTTCGCACCGTTGCTGAAGAGGTGAAAGCGTTTACCAGTCTCGATGCCTACTGGTCCATCGATGGCAAAATCACCGGGTTTGAACCACTAGAAGGTGTTCGCGCTGGCATGCCGGAAACCCGCATCAGTGACGAACGCGCTGGCACAGATATGCTCTATTCGTCGGGCACGACCGGTCGTCCAAAAGGCATTCGCCCGCCCTTGCCTGAAGATCCCGCGATTGATGCCAGCAATGCATTGATTATGATCGCCCAAGGGCTTTTCAGAATTATTCCGGATGGAACCTATCTGTCCCCTGCCCCGCTTTATCACGCCGCGCCGCTGCGCTGGTGCATGAGCATGACAAAGTTTGGCAACACGATCATCATTATGGAGAAGTTTGATCCCGAACAGTATCTGGCTCTGATAGAGAAATACCAAGTCACACACACGCAAACTGTACCGACCATGTTCGTTAAAATGTTGAAACTGCCCGAAGCAGTTCGGTCCAAATATGATGTGTCCAGCCTCAGCGCCTGCGTTCATGCTGCCGCGCCTTGCCCCATCCCGGTTAAGGAGCAAATGATCGAATGGTGGGGACCCGTGATTGAGGAATATTATGCAGGTTCCGAAGGCAACGGCATGACATGGGCTAATTCAGAGCAATGGCTTGGCCATAAAGGCACAGTCGGCTTTCCAATCTGGGGCGAGTTGCACGTCTGTGACGAGAATGGTGATGAAGTCCCCATCGGCGAAGAAGGCCAGATTTACTTCGGCGGCACGCCCGTACCCAACTATCATAATGACGAAGAGAAAACGAAGGGCGCGCTCAATCCAAAACGCGCCGATTGGTCATCTCTTGGTGACGTTGGCAAAGTTGATGAAGACGGGTTCCTTTACCTCACTGATCGAAAGGCCTTCATGATTATCTCCGGCGGCGTAAATATTTATCCGCAAGAAGCCGAAAATATACTCATCACGCATCCAGCCGTCGCCGATGTTGCCGTGATCGGCGTCCCCGATGAAGAGTTTGGCGAAAGCGTCAAAGCCGTCGTCCAGCCGATGGACGGCGTTGAGGGCACCGAAGAACTCGCCGAAGAATTGCTAGAGTTTTGCCGCAGTCAGCTGGCAAAAATCAAATGCCCGCGCAGCGTTGATTTCGATCCAGCGCTCCCGCGCCATCCGACCGGAAAGCTCTACAAACGTCTCGTGCGTGATCGCTATTGGGGCAACAAAAATAGCCGGATTGTTTGAGGAAGCACTTGCATGGTTCGGTTCCAACCTTCACTACTCAACCCAGAAATAAAACTAGGAGAGACTCAAATGGCTGATCCAAAAGTCGTTCAATATGCAGACCTTGAAAGCCTTGTTGGCCAAGAGCTTGGACCATCTGACTGGTTCACAGTCGATCAGGACCGCATCAACACATTTGCGGATGCAACTGGCGATCACCAGTGGATCCACGTGAACGAAGAAATGGCTGGCAAGATGCTCGGCTCAACGATCGCCCATGGCTATCTAACGCTTTCGCTTCTGCCAATGTTCGGCCCGCAAGTTCTGCGCGTTGACGGCGTTTCACGCGGTATCAACTATGGTGCGAACTCAGTGCGTTTCACGAATATGGTTCCTGTGAACTCAAAGCTTCGCATGCGTCAGACCGTGAAAGAAGTGAACGAGAAGGCTGGCGGCAAGCAAATGATCTCAACTTGTACGATTGAGATTGAAGGCCAAGAACGTCCAGCCTGTATCGCAGAAGCGATTACGATCCTTTACGGATAAGCATTTTTCGAACGTGATTTGAGCCCGTTATAGCCCTGTAGGGTTATGACGGGCTTTTTCTTTGGCGCTACAAGAGCAAACATAGCCAATAGGAATCTCTATGTTAAATCCCATCCGCCTTATGATACTTGCTGCCTCAGTTCTAATGATGGCTACACTTTCCTCGCTCGGAAAAACGGATGCGCAAAGCCTTTCAAACCTAAGGGCTGACTGCGCCAGAGGTGACGCTGCGGCGTGTAACGACCTTGGTTACAGCCTAAACAAAGGCGATAAAGGCGAATTGAACTATGAAGCTGCACGCGTCGCGTTCAGCGCCAGTTGCCTGAATGGAAACAGACTTGGCTGTTACGAAAAGGGCGTCATGCAGCATAAAGCGCGGGGCGGTGCAAAAGATCTTCGCGGCGCGCGGATATCCTACAATAAGGCTTGCGATTTGGGGCTGGCTTCTGCTTGCAGCAACCTCGGGGTGCTCTACAAAAATGGTTTGGGCGGGCCCGTAGATGTCACCAAAGGCGCAGAACTTTACGGCAAAGCCTGCGCCGGCGGTGAACACTTATCTTGTCACAATCTTGGCCTGATGCAGGTGGCTGGAAAAGCCATCCCGGAAAATCTAGCCGGTGCGCGCCAGAACTTTGCGACCGGGTGCAATGGTGGATACGGTGAGTCCTGCTACATGCTGGGACTGATGCAAACCAGTGGCGAAGGCGGCGCAGAAAACGCGGCAGCTGGCATTGCAAGCTTCAAATTGGCCTGCGAGCGCAATCACCGTGAAAGCTGCGTCAACGCTTGGGCTGGCTATTATATGGGCGAAACCGTCACCAAAGACCAAAACACAGCGCGCGTTCTCGCCAAAAAGGGCTGTGACATGATGGATGCAACAGCCTGCGGCATCTATGGCTACATGCAAACTGAAGGCGAAGGCGGCGCGAAAGATGTCGCCGCTGGAAAAGCCAGCTTCACACAAGCCTGCAACCTCGGCGATCAGGAAGCCTGCAGCGCACTGGCGGCAGATGCGGGCTAAGTTTGAAGCTTGCCCCTGCTGGCCCTATATTGCCAGTAGAGACAAGGAGCCTTCCGCATGGCCATTACGAAGATCAAGCGCACAAATGACGAGTGGCGAAAGCTGCTAACACCAGAACAGTTTCAGGTTGGCGTCAAAGAAGGCACTGAGCGCCCTTTCACACCCGGCAGTCATGACGATGAAAAACGCCCAGGCGTCTTTCATTGCGTTGGCTGTGATACGCCGCTTTGGTCGATGGACCATAAGTTCAATAGTGGCACAGGCTGGCCCAGCTTCTTTCAGCCGATCAATGATGAAGTCGTCGAAGTCAAGACTGACTTCAAATTGGTCTACCCGCGCAAAGAATGTCACTGCACCACCTGCGGCCTGCACATGGGACACGTCTTCAAAGATGGCCCGCCCCCAACCGGACAGCGTTGGTGCATCAATGGCGTTGTTTTGAAGTTTGTCCCAAGTGAGGCCTAATTCACCCTAGACTAATCAGAGCGCATGGTTAACTTGCCGCTATTCGATAAATAGCGGAGTTCCCCATGCGTCTCTCATTTTTGCTTGCCAGCGCCGCAAGCGTCGCCTTGATTACAGGCTGTACGACCACCCAAACATCATCAGAACCTCTGGCACCAGCCGTTGCGGATACGCCGCCGCCGCTTGCCGAAGCGAAAGTAGACACAGTGAAATTAGTCCCGCCTGTCGCCAAACGCGAACTTAAAACAATCGAACAAGTGGGCCGTACGCGCGTCGATCCTTACAACTGGATGAAGGACGAGAATTGGCAAGACGTTATGAAGGACCCAACCGTCTTGCGCGCCGATATCCGTGAATATCTAGAGGCTGAAAACGCTTTCACAAAAACCAAGATGGAAGAGCCGCTAGAGGCCCTAAAGACTGAGCTATTCGAAGAGATGCGCGGCCGCATCAAAGAAGATGACCAGTCCCTGCCGAACGTTGATGGCCCTTATGCCTATCTAACCCGCTACCGCACAGGCGGTGAATATCCAATCTTCACCCGCAAACCAGCCGCAGAGGTGTACAATACCGAAGCTGAAGACACGATCCTACTCGACGGTGACGCGATGGGTGAAGGCAAAGCCTATTTCTCCTTCGGTGGTATCGGCCATTCACCAAACCATAAGCTGGTTGCATATTCATATGACGATCAGGGTTCTGAAATCTACGACGTAAAATTCCGTGACGTTGAAACCGGAAAAGACCTTCCAGACGTCGTCAAAGGCACGACCGGGGATTTCACATGGTCTGAAAATAATGACGCGGTCTACTGGGTTGAGCGGGATGAGAATGGTCGCCCCGTCGCCGTTCACCGCTACCAAATTGGCGGTGATGGCACATCTACTGAAATCTTCCGCGAAGAAGATCCAGGCTTCTTCGTCAATGTCGGAAAATCTCAGTCCGGCAAATATATCTTCATCTCATCGGGATCGCACACAACGTCTGAAGTCCGCTTCTTCGCTGCCGATAGCACTGATCCAAAGCCGCAACTGATCTCTGCGCGGGAAACCGATCTTGAGTATAGCGTTGAACATTGGGGCGATGATTTCGTCATCTCTACCAATGCTGACGACTCAGTCGACTTCAAGATCGTAACAGCGCCGATCGCTAATCCGGGCCGTGAAAACTGGAGCGACCTGGTTCCGCATGCTTCGGGCACATTGATCTTGGACATGGAAGTGCTTGCTGGGCATCTTGTTCGACTGGAGCGTAATGAAGGCCTGCCGCGGATTGTTGTTCGTACAACAGATGGCGCTGAAAATACGATCTCATTTGACGAAGCGGCATACGATCTCGGCATGTCGACGGGGTATGATTACGATACGACCAGTATCCGTATCGATTATTCATCACCGTCCACACCAGAGCAGGTCTATGACTATGATCTGGTGACCCAAGAACGCGTCCTTCGCAAAGAACAAGAAGTACCGTCTGGCCACGACCGCACTGACTATGTCGTTGAGCGTATCATGGCGCCGGCCCGCGACGGCGAAACTGTGCCTGTCACGATCCTCCGCCATAAAGATACGCCCGTCGATGGCAGCGCCCCAATGCTGCTTTATGGTTACGGCTCTTATGGCAGCACGATCTCTGCGCGCTTCCGCACAACACCGCTTGCACTGGCCGATCGCGGCATGGTCTATGCCATCGCTCACCCGCGCGGGTCCATGGCGAAGGGCTATCAATGGTATCTTGATGGCAAGCTGAAGAAGAAAGAAAATACGTTCAACGATTACGTCGATGCGGGTCATCACCTGATCAAAGAAGGTTACTCATCGCGCGGGAATGTCGTTGGCATGGGCGGCTCAGCAGGCGGCCTATTGATGGGCGCGGTTGTGAACCAAGATCCAGAAATGTTCGCTGGGATTATTGCGGCTGTCCCGTTCGTAGATGTCATCAATACGATGTCTGACGAAAGCCTACCGCTCACACCGCCAGAATGGCCAGAATGGGGAAACCCAATCACGAGCGCTGAGGATTATGACACGATCATGGCCTACAGCCCATATGATCAGACAACGAAGATGAACTATCCAGCCATGCTCATCACGGGCGGCCTTTCTGATCCACGCGTGACCTATTGGGAGCCTAGTAAATGGGCCGCTAAATTGCGCTATGAGGCCCCTGAAGCTGGCCCATACTTCCTGCGCATCAACATGGATGCCGGTCATGGCGGCGCATCTGGCCGCTTCGAAGGTCTGAAAGAAACAGCACTTGAGTTTGCATTTGCACTCTCTGTCGTTGGCAAAGCAGGCGATATCGAACTGGACTAAACTCCGCGTTTAGAATAACTGACATTAGGCCAGCTCCGCACTTTGCGGGGCTGGCCTTTTCTTTGGGCAACCACACGGAACCCGCGCCATGACCCACACGATGTCCGGTATTCTAGACAGCCACACCGTGGCCACCCGCAACTCTGAAACCCGGCTCTGGCTAATCGATGCCATGCAACGGATCGAAGCTGACTATAATCGTTCATCCGATACGCACCTGCACAAGCTCGATATTGGCGGCCTAGATGGCATCAACATCTACCTCAAAGACGAAGCTATTCACCCGACGGGCAGCTTAAAGCACCGCCTAGCGAGATCGCTCATTCTCTATGGCCTTTGCGGCGGTCGGATTGGGCCAAAGACGACATTGATCGAAGCCTCGTCCGGCAGCACCGCTGTTTCCGAAAGCTATTTCGCCAAGCTTCTCGGCCTGCCCTTCATCGCTGTCGTTCCGAAAGGGACTTCACCTGAAAAGCTATCCGAAATCACCCGCTATGGCGGGCGCGCCGTCGAGGTCGAACCGGGTGAAATTTACACTGAAGCTGCGCGCCTAGAGGCTGAAACAGGTGGCTATTATCTGGACCAGTTCACCAATGCTGAGCGTGCCACTGATTGGCGAAGCAATAACAATATTGCCGAGAGTTTGCTGCAGCAAATGGAGTTGGAACCGCACCCTGTCCCAGACTGGATCGTCGTTGGCGCTGGAACCGGCGGCACGTCCGCCACAATCGGCCGCTATTTACGCTACCGATCAGAGACTTACGCAACCACGCGCGTCTGCGTGGCCGATCCAGAAAACTCCGTATTCTTTGAGGGCTTCAAGACCGACGACGAAACCCTCACCGCGTGTTGCCGCTCACGCATTGAAGGCGTTGGCCGTCCGCGTATGGAGCCATCGTTCATTCGCCCCGTCATTGATCGCATGTTGAAAATTTCAGACGCTGCCAGCATTACAACCATGCGCTGGCTAAAAGACCGGACGGGTCGCCGCTTTGGCCCGTCTACGGGATTGAACGTCTATGCTTCACTGAAACTCGCGCTCGAAATGCAGCATGAAGGGCGCGAGGGCAGCATCGTCACGCTGATCTGCGACAATGGTAATCGCTACGAGGACAGCTGCTATAATGATGAGTGGCTAGCATCCCACGGCATAGATATCAGCCCGCACTTTAATTGCCTCAAGGCTTTCGAACCCAAGCCATAAAAAAGCCCCGACCAAATGGTCGGGGCTTTTCTAATTCAGTTTAGCGTTGGCTTAGCTGTAGATCTCAAACAGACCTGCTGCGCCCATACCGCCACCGATACACATGGTGACAACGCCCCATTTTGCACCGCGGCGCTTACCTTCAAGAAGGATAGACCCTGTGCAACGTGCGCCAGTCATACCGAATGGGTGACCGATAGAGATCGATCCGCCGTTCACATTATACTTCTCAGGATCGATACCGAGACGATCACGTGAGTAGAGGCATTGTGAAGCGAACGCTTCGTTCAGTTCCCAAAGATCAATGTCGTCTACAGTTAGACCGTGACGCTCAAGCAGGCGAGGCACAGCAAACACTGGACCGATACCCATTTCGTCAGGATCACAACCCGCGACGTTGAAACCAGCGAAACGGCCAAGCGGCTCAATGTTACGCTTCGCAGCTTCAGCCGCTTCCATCACCACAACCGCAGCAGCACCATCAGATAGCTGAGACGCGTTACCGGCCGTGATATACTTGCCTTCTTTGATGACCTGACCGCCATTGAAGACAGGCTTTAGGCCAGCAAGTGTTTCAGCGGTCGTGCCTGGGCGATTACATTCGTCACGGTCACAAACAACGTCCTGATAAGACTCTTTGCCAGTGGCTTTGTCGAACAATTTCATGCGCGTGCTAAGTGGCGCAATCTCTTCAGCCATGTAGCCTTTTTTCTGGAACTCAGCTGTACGGCGCTGTGATTCAGCAGAATACTCATCCTGCGCTTCACGGCTAACACCGTAACGGTCAGCAACGATTTCAGCCGTTTCGATCATCGTCATCCAAATCGCTGGGTGCATGCTCATCAGCTGGTCTTCTGTGTAGCGGTGCAGGTTCATGTGACCCGAACGCGATACAAGAGACAGGCTTTCAACGCCGCCGCCGATGGCAACAGAAGCGCCTTCAGCTGTCACAGTGTGCGCCGCGTTGGCAATTGCCTGCAGACCTGAAGAACAGAAACGGTTGATTGTCGCGCCTGCAGTTGTGGTTGGGCAACCGGCCCAGAGTGCTGCGTTACGCGCCACATTGTGACCTGTCGCGCCTTCTGGCTGTGCAGAACCAAGATAAACATCTTCTACTTCGGCGGCTTCGATACCAGCGCGCGCAATGGCGTGCTTGATGGCGTGACCAGCCATTGTGATACCATGGGTATCGTTGAGCGAGCCGCGGCCCGTCTTTGCAAGGCCCGTGCGGGCGGTGGATACGATTACGGCTTCGCGCATAAGTAACTCCCGTTGGTGTGCTATGTTGCGGTGCACCCTACCTGCGCGAGCGGCATCGCGCTAGGGGTTACGTTGACGTAAGGTGGAACGACGTCGCGGAAACCCCTTCACGAATCCGGGAGATATGCTTAGCGTCGCGTTTCACAAAGGGAGAGAAGACTATGGGACTATTCAAATTCGCCATGAAAAAGGGCAAGGAAATCATTGCCGACCGTAATACGGTGGCGGCGAAAGCTATCAAAAAAGAGGTTGAAGACCTCGGCCTCGATGATGATCTAGGCGGCGATTTCCGCGTTATCGTTGATGGCAAAACAGCAAGAATTGAAGGCAAAGTTCCGGATCAGGCGACAAAAGAGAAAATCATTCTTGCCGCTGGCAACATTCACGGCATTGGTGAAGTCGATGACACGATGAAAGTCGCATCAAAAGCAAAAGTCGAAGAAGCGGTTTTCTATACTGTCAAATCAGGTGACAGCCTGTCAAAAATTGCAAAGAAACACTATGGCGACGCCATGCGTTACCCAGACATTTTCGACGCAAACACCCCAATGCTAAAGCATCCAGATAAAATTTACCCGGGCCAAGTCCTTCGAATTCCGGGCGCAACTATGAAAGCATAACCCCATGTTCACACCCGCCTTTGCCTAGCTGATGGCTCAGTATACACAGTGGCAGAATAACAGTCTTTATACGGCAGCGGGAACGATAAATGATGAGGCCCGGCGACTCGATCGCGGGGCCTTTTTCAATTCAATCCATGAGACGCTCGCCCACATTGTTTGGGCTGATCAAATCTGGCTTAGCCGATTTGAGGGCTGCGACGCGCCAGAAGGCGGCATCAACGAGTCAGCTTCCCGGTTTGAGTCTTGGGACGATCTAACCGCTGCTCGTCTAGACATGGATCAGCTGATTTTAGCTTGGGCCGACAAACTCACGCCTGACGCACTAACCGGCGACATGACATGGTTTTCAGGGGCGGCAGGAAAAGAGATTACACGCCCCCGCTGGCTTCTCATCCAACAAATGTTCAATCACGGTACCCATCACCGGGGACAAGTTCACGCCATGTTGACTGCCGCTGGTGCAAAACCAGAAGACACAGACGTCCCTTTCATGCCATCTCTAGACGCCTGACATTAGGAGTTATCGATGCGTTTTGGAATTTTGATCTCAACTTCGTTGATGAGCTTCGCCGCTTGCGCCCAAGAGACCGTCGACACAGCAGCTGAAACACTTCCACCCGAACCCACACCCATTGTGAGCGAGATTTCTGCCCCAAGCGACACGACCAAAGCAACATACTTCATCACGCCAAACATGTCCGTGCCAGACACCGCCGATATGAGCCGCGGAGATGTCCCGCGTGATAAGTATGGCCGCCCCTATACTTATGAGCTTCTAGGTAAAGCCCTCCCCGCCTTTGCAGGCGATCTCGCGGACGGCCTATCATTCTCCTCCTCCGAGTTAGAGGGAAAGTGGACGGTGATGGAAGTCTGGGGCATCTGGTGCCATGATAGCATGAATGACGCGAAGTATGCCGCCGCCTTGGCAACAGCCCTCGCCCAAGACCCCCAAGTCGATTTCATGTCGATCCACACGCCGCCAAATGCCGCGCAAGCCAACCGCGCGTTAAAGTCATATGTTTCAGTCGCTGCATGGTTTGAAGAGAAAGGCTATTATTTCCCGACTGTGGTTGATGAAGACGCCGCCATCCGAACAGCGCTCAAAATCAGGTGGACGCCAACCTATATCGTGGTTGCGCCTGACCTCACCGTTCAAGGATTTCGAACCGGCCTAGCGGACGCCGATGGTGAGGCGGTTAAAGACTTTGTCCGCGACATTTCGCAGACACGCGCAATTTGGGCCGCAAACGCGCAAACCGCAGAAAAGTAACGTTATTCAAACACCGTGTTAATGCCAGTCGGACGCCCGTCCGAATACACCTGCTAAAACACCGTGCATAACCGTAATTTCATCAGAAAACGGCCCGGATGGCCTTTGTAAACTCGCCTGATAGAGGGTATTAACGAGGGGTAAACAACTCAACAAGGTGGACCCTTAGAATGCTGCACCCTTCAACCAAAAAGCTGATTGATCGCCTGGCCGAAATGACAGAGCGCGGCAAACTCAACTGGGAAGAAGGCGAAAACGATGCCGTCGTTTATGCCACCGAGGGATACAGCGTCGCGCTGACCAACGCGCCCGATGAGCTGATCATTACCAGCAAAGACGGCAAACAGCTTGAGCGCGCTGACGAAGCGGAGCTCGCAGAAGCCACGACCGAAACCGGCGGCAGCTACACAGAGGTTGTCGCAAACATGAAGCGCGAAGCCTCTCGTATTGCGCGCGGCACAGAAGCCGCAATTTCAACTCTGCTCGCTGGCATTGACCTCGACGGTGATGGCATTCCGGACATTTCTGTTGATGCAGATGATGACGAAACCGAATTGGTCGAAGCCTCCGAACCAGAAGATGTGGCTGATGAAACCTCTGCCGTCAGTGTTGAAGAGGTTGAGAGCCTTGAGGCGGATGATACGCTTGAAGCAGAAGAAGAAACAGATGCGGCCCCTGCCGACATTGAAGCCCATGACGAAGAGCCGGATATGACCGAAGCGGTCGCCCGCCTCGCTGATGAAGTCAACGGCCGCGACGGCGCTGAAGAGATCGCAGCGTCAACACTTACCGCCGCTGCAGGCGGACTAGCCGCAGCCGTCGCAATGGCCGAAACGAGTGATACAGAAGAAACTGCGGAAGAGGTTGAGACAGTCGAAGTTGAAGCCGAACCGATTGCTACGGAAGCCGTTGAAACGATCGTCGACACAGATCGCTATGTCCCGTTCGGTTTAGAGACTGCGGAAACAGTCGTAACCGCCGAAGCCGCGCCAGTCGAAGAAGCTTCAGAACCTGTCGAGCTGGCTGATGCGCCAGCGGAAGATACAATTGCACCGATGGCACTGGCGACAGCATCGGTAACTGAATTTGCCAGCGCGGCTGTCGAAACCGTAACCGAGACGACATCTGACGTCGGTGAAGAGCTTGTTGAGACGGTAACCGAAACAGTTTCTAAAACGTCCGAGACGATTACAGAGACAGTCGAAACCATTACAACTGATGCGACTGAAGTCGCTGAGGTGATGACAGAAATCGCGGATGAATCGACGGACAATGTCGTTTCATTTGCAGCAGAAACGGCCCCGAAAGTCGGAGAAACTGTTGAACAGATCACGCCGATAACAGCAAGCCTAGACGAAACACCTGAAGCGGCTTCCGAGGCCCCGCGAAGCTTCAGCTTAAGCGGTATCGGCGCAGGCTTTGGCCTCGGCGCGCTATCTGCAACAACCGAAGCCAGCGGCGTTCCGGGCGCAACGGCAGCCCCCGAAAGTGTCGCCGAGAAAATCGTGATCGATGCCACTGATGAAGTGCCGATGACAGAACCGTCTGCGCCAGCTGCGGAAGCAGCACCTACGCCCGCACCAGCTGAAACAGTTGTGGAACCAACCGAAGAAGTTGCTCCAGAAGACAGCGATACGATGCTGAAACCGCGCACGCGTTTCAATCCTTGGGATTGATTTCAACACCTCACGAATTCTAAAGAGCGCGCCTCCGTGGCGCGCTTTTTTATAGAACTGTCACAATCAGTTGCCCGTCAGCCACAAAGATCATCGATCCGCGAAATAATCGCGGAAACATGCTGAACAGATATTGCTCCGCACCCTGCGCAATCTGTATCCGATACGCAGAGGTGCCTTGCTAGGTAGGTACCCAATAACTGACATAAGGTGATCCGCTAATGTCTCTTCGAACCTCCCTAAAACTTACAGCTGCTGCCGCGACGATTGCTGCGACTTTGGTTGCCCCTGCCCTTGCCCAGGACGCTGACGAAACAGACGCTCGCCGTCTGGCTCCAGTCGTGACCACGGCCCAACGTGTTGAGCAAGACGCTCAAGATGTGCCGATCTCAATTACGACGATCGCTGATGAGAAACTCAACAACTTAAAAGCTGGCGGCGCGGACATTCGTTTCCTGTCGGCACGCGTCCCATCGGTTGTTGCTGAAAGCTCTTTCGGACGGGCATTCCCGCGCTTCTATATCCGCGGCATCGGCAATACTGACTTTGATCTAAACGCCTCACAGCCCGTTTCACTTGTCTATGATGATGTGCCGTATGAAAGCCCCATCCTGAAAGGCTTCCCTGTTTTTGACGTTGAAGGCATTGAGGTTCTTCGTGGACCACAAGGCACATTGTTCGGTCGCAACACACCGGGCGGCATCATCAAGTTTGATAGTGTGAAGCCGGGTGAAGAGCAAAACGGCTATATCAAAGCCTCTCTTGGCTCTTTTAACACGACTGAGATCGAAGGCGCCTACGGCAACC
This sequence comes from Henriciella sp., assembly GCA_029238175.1. Taxonomy (GTDB): domain Bacteria; phylum Pseudomonadota; class Alphaproteobacteria; order Caulobacterales; family Hyphomonadaceae; genus Henriciella. Next base: position 28,776 of record JAQWGO010000015.1, read on the forward strand.
GCGCTTATGAAGACCTCGCTTATCGTATATCTGGCCTCTACCAACAGCGCGATGATTTCGTGGACAATACATTCACAGGCGAAAGCGATCAGTATGAAGGTTTTGAGGAATGGGCCGCACGCGCACAATTCCTATGGACCCCATTTGCTGACACTGACGTTCTTCTAAACGTTCACGCCCGTAACAATGAAAGCGACGCGCGCTTGTTCCGCGCGAACATCATGACACAAGGCCAACGCGGCCTGAATGATGATTTTGATTTTGAAAGCGTTGCTTTCGACGGTGACAACTACCTTGAGCAAGAAACATGGGGCGTTACGCTTCGTGTTGACCGTGAAATCAATGAAGCGCTCGATCTTACTTACATTTTCGGTCGTGAGTCGGCTGAAGTCGAATCGCGCGGCGATATTGATGGCGGCTTCGGCGCAGCCTTCCTTGGCGCGGGCAACTTTGGACCGGGCTTCATCCCATTCCCGTCTGAAAGCTCTGGCGCAGTTGATGACCTAACCCAGACAACCAACGAAATTCGCCTCGCATTTGACAATGGCGGCGACGTTCGCTGGCAAGCGGGCGCATTCATGTTTGATGAAACGCTTCAGATCACATCGCGCAGCTTCGACACTTTGGCTCCGGGACGTCCAGAAAACGGACGCGCCACACGGGCCGGCGAAACAAACGCGTTCAGCCTCTTTGCCTCTGCCGCATATGATGTGGCGGATCAGCTTACAATTGCTGGCGGCGCGCGTTTCACAGACGAAAAGAAAGACTTCGTCGTTGAACGCCAAGTCGGCCCATTCGGTTCGGGCACATTCGGCCCGATCTCTGGTAGCGTCGGTGACGAACAGATCAGCTGGGACCTTTCTGCAACCTATGCGGCCAATGACGATCTGTCTTACTATGCCCGCGTTGCAAAAGGCTTCCGTGGACCATCTATCCAAGGTCGTTTGGTCTTCGGTAACACAGTGTCTGACGCTGAAAGCGAAACCGTTCTATCATACGAAGCTGGTGTAAAATCTGAACTTCTGGACAATCGCCTTCGCGCGAACGTCAACGTCTTCTTCTACACTTTGGAAGATCAACAGCTGACCATCGTTGGCGGCACAAACAACACTGTCGCCCTATTCAACGCTGATGAAGGCCAAGGCTACGGCTTTGAGGCAGATGTTGAAGCGGCACCGATTGACAATCTGTTGATCACGGCTGGCCTGTCTTATAACAATACTGAGATCAAAGATGACCTTCTCATCGCGCCGGGTTGCGGTGCGCCATGTACGGTTCTTGATCCAGCGGTCACCGATGTGGGCGGCAATTTCCTAGGCTATAACATCTCTGGAAACAGCTTCCCGAACGCACCAGAATGGATCGGTAACATCACTGGGCGCTACGCCGTACCTATGAATGGCGGCGAACTCTACGCCTACACTGACTGGGCCTACAAAGGCGACACAAACTTCTTCCTCTATGAGAGCGTTGAGTTTGGTCAGGACGGCTACTGGCAGGGCGGCCTTCGCGCTGGCTGGCAGGGCGATAACGGCATCGATGCATCAGTCTTCGTTCGTAACGTCACCGATGAAGTTGTGCTGACCGGCGGTATCGATTTCAACAACCTAACTGGCTTCGTAAACGAGCCACGCACTTGGGGTGTTGAAGTGGGTTACAGCTTCTAAGCTGTACGCCTTCTAAAAGTAAAAAAGCCCCTGCGTCTTTCGATGCAGGGGCTTTTCTTTGGCCGGGGTTTCGTCCCCGTGCTCTGGGAGGAATTTCTATTCGGCGGGTACTCGGTTTGGATGCTCCCAGCCCTTACCTGTCAGCATGCGGTAAATCCGCTTCATCGGCTTCATCGTCATGATGCGATAGACCGCGGGCGTGAAGTAAAGCGCTAGCAAAGCTGAGCCGGCCACACCGCCAGCAATCGCTGTGGCCAACGGCATCCAGAAGACATCGCCCTGCAGAATGATCGGAATGAACCCGCCCATTGTCGTCAGTGTCGTCGCCACGATATGGCGTGTTGCGGCGACGACGATCTCACGTTGAACAATGACATCATCATTGCGCGCCGCCTCATTCCCAGTCAGTAGCGCCAGCACAACGATCGTGCCGTTAATCGAAATCCCCAGCAGGCCGAGCGCACCCAATATGGCATTGAACCCAAGTGGCAGATTGAACATCCAGACGCCTGCAAAGGCTAATCCCATCGACATGAAACCAACTGTCATAACCAGAAATGCCAACCGGAAAGAATTGAAAACTAAGGTCACCGCGCCCAGCATGACCAGCATTAGAGGGACAGCCAACGAAGCCAAATTCGCCATCGCTTCAGATTGCTCACTGGCCGTACCACCTTCGATGAGGTCATAGCCCGGCGGCAGTTCGAAATTCGCATCAATCAAACCTTGCTTGAACTCTGCCAAGATCGGATCCGGCAGGGCGTACGGTTCTACAAAGGCGTAAATCTCATTCACACGCCGACCATCAAGGCGAATAATTGACGCTGTTTGCGGATCAAGCGTGACCTCACCCAGCGCAGAAATCGGCGTGCCTGTACCGGGCCGTCCATTGCCAATCGTCTTGGAACGCAGGTCAGACAACAGACTACGCCGTTCAGCAGGCGCAATAACGCGGACCGGAACTTCTTCGATACCTTCAAGGATTGATCCTGCGGGAACGCCTTCAAGTTCCGCCCGAATATCGCTGGCCAATGAGGCGAGGCGCTCACCAGACATCGCGGTCGCGACTTCATCTGCACGAATTGTCATCACCGGAGCGCCCATTTGAAGCTGGGCCTGCGTGAACGTAACACCGGGCGTTTGGGCTAGTATCCGCCGGGCCTCGTTGCCATATTGGTTCAGGATCGCAAGATTGTCACCGCGCAGATAGAACGCAATTGGCGCGGGCGTTGGTGGCCCTTGCTCAAATGGTGTCGCAATGATCTGCGCCGACGGAAACTCACGGCGAAGCGTTTCTGAAACGTCGCTGACAAGCGCGCGCGCCGTTTCATTGCTTTCTAGTTGAACAAATCCGCTTGCGAAGCCCGCAACACCCTCTGTGTTGTTGAAAGAGTTATAATAGACGCGGGGCCCCGGTTCACCGACGACGAAATGTACGCCTGTAATCTGTGGGTACTGATCTCGCAAAAGCTTGGTGGCGCGATCACTGGCTTCAATCGCTTCGTAAATCGTGGCTTGCTGGTTCAGGCTAATCTCAAGCTGAAACTGATCGCGTTCCGTCGGCGGAAAGAATTGCGTCGGCAACTGCCCGGCCAAATAGAACCCCGTCATCACGGGAACAATCCCAATCAACAGACCCAAAACAGGGTTGCGTAAAACCCGCTCAACACTCCAGCGATAGCCATCTGTGATCGTATCAATCTTAATCCCATCACGCCAAAACCGCTTCTTACGCTGAAGCCGATTTGGATCGTCCAGCCATCCTGCAATTGCCGGAATAACCGTCATCACAACGATGAAAGACATAATCACAGAGAACATGACCGACATGCCAATCATGCCGATAAACTCACCTGTCGGACCCGGCTGGAACGCAATCGGCGCGAAGGCCAGCGCCGTTGTTAAGGTCGACGCGAAAAGCGGCCCGAATAGCTTCCCAAGCGCATGCTCAATGGCCTGTATAACAGTCAGTCCACCTGCTCGCTCTTGCTCATATTCATCAACCACCACGATCGCATTATCGATCAAAAGCCCAAGCGAGATGACCAAGCCTGTTACCGACATTTGATGCAGTGGATAATTGAAGAATTTGAAAAGGGTCAGCACCAAAGCAACCGTCAACGGCAAGGCCAAGCCCACCACAATCGCGGCACGCCACCCCATCACAAAAAACAGAACCGCAAAGACGATTAGCGCTGAATAAACAAGGTTTTGCGCCAAACCATTCAGCCGCGACTCCGTATACTTGCTCTGATCAAAAATGATCTCGACGCCAATATCTTCAGGGGACGCTTTAGAAAATTCCGCGACCATGGCACGGGCACTTGCCGCCCATACATCAACGCGCTGGTTTGACTGAATATACCCCGTAACGAAGACGGCCCGCTTACCATTACTAAAGGCCAGTTTGGTCGGCGGATCTTCAATTCCCTTAACAACTTGGGCAACATCGCCGACGCGTAGCGCAGACCCATCTGGGCGCTGCAATAAGGGAATGGATCGGATCCGGCTAATCCCGTCAAATTCACCGCTTATCTCTAGTCCAAGATCACTGTTTGGCCCGCGCATCGATCCCGCCGGCGCTTTAGCATCAGCGGCGCTAATCAGCCTCGCAGCATCATTTAGAGACAGGCCCGCAGCCGCCAAAGCCTCTGGATCGGCGATAACCCGAACTTCTTCTTCGGGCAGGCCCATTGTATCGGTTTCATCGGTCGCATTAATCGCGCGAAAGCGGTCTTCCAGAATTTCGGACATGCGCGCCATAACGGCAAGTTCTGGATCACCTTCGCCTTCCCACTTCACGGCCACCGTCATGGTCGCAGCGCCGACAAACACCCGCCTCACAAATGGCTTGCTGACGCCCGCGGGTAGATCACCTTCCGCAAGGCTGACCTGCTGCCGGATCAAAGTCCACGCATTATCCACTTCCGCTTCGGACAGGTCTTCCGCAATATTGATCGATATCTGTGAAACGTTTGCCCGCGAACTAGAATTGATCTCTTCGACTTCTGGCAATTCGAGCAGCCGCCGTTCAATTGGCTCTGTAATCGTGGCTTCGATACGGGACGCATCCGCGCCCGGCAGTGTTGTCAGGACAAAGCCGAAACGCTCAACCAGCGTCGGGTCTTCCTGCCGACCCAGCGTCAGGATCGCAAAGAACCCGCTGATTAGCGCAACAATGATGGTCAGCGCAGTAAGGCGCGGCAAGCGATAGAAGAGCGAGAACATTAGGCGTTATCCCTCTTCGACGTCGGAGCTAACAAGTTCAATATCTGCTGGCGTAACGGGTTGCCCCGGTGTGATCCGCTGCAAACCATCTAGGATGACGCGGTCTCCGTCACGGACGGCCCCGCGCACGAAAACACGGTCACCCGCCTGATGCACGATCTCTACAACACCCGGCTGCGCGAGCCATTCACCACCAACTTCACGCGCCACATAGACTGACCATAATCCGTGATCGCTTTCCAAGAGCGCTGAAACTGGAACCCAGAAACCAGATTCCTCAATCCTTTGCGCCAAGCCAATGCGCACAACGGCGCCAGCTGAGGCTTTCTCAGGCTCCAGGATATCAAAAATTGTTGTGACCGTTCTTTGGCCGGTATCAATCACACCGGTTACAGATCGCAGTTTCGAAGAAACCTCTCCCTGATCCGTTGTCAGCTTATAAGTTTGTCCCTTGACCATCGTCGCAGCCAGTTTTGCCGTCAGGCCAATCCGGGCCTCTAAACGTCCAGACTCAACCAACTCAAAGACAAGCGTACCCGGCCCTGCAATTGCGCCCTCATCGGACATTCGTGCGGTGATCGTGCCAGAATATGGCGCAACGATTTTCGCCAAATCAATCTGCACTCTTAATGTGTCTGCATTGGCTTGCGCCGCTGCGATGCGTGCGGCGGCTGTATTTGCTTGCGCCGTCGCTTCATCGACGCGTTGCTGCGAAACATGCCCCTTTTCGCTTAGCGTGGATTGGCGTTGAACTGTCGCCAATGCAAGCGCGTGCGATGCTTCCGCTTCAGCCACTACCGCCTCGGCAGCCGCCAGCTGCGCCGTCAATCCGCGAACATCTAGCGTGGCAAGCGTGCGCCCGCTACGAACGCGGTCACCGACATCAGCGGAAAGCGATTCAATACGACCACCCGACGAAAACCCAAGCTGACTTGTCCGGCGCGGCGTAATGATCCCTGTGAATTTTTCATCGACAGTGAACGCCTTCTCCAGCGCGACCGTCATCGTCTCAACAGATAGGGGTATCGGCTTTGCTTCCGCAACTTTCGGCCCCTCCGGTAAGCGATTTCCAACAACGAACGTACCAATAACAACCGCGATCACCGCCAGTAAAAGAACGAATATCAGCCCCTTCCAGGCGCTGGGTTTCGTCTCACGTTCATAGGCTTTCTGTGCTTCAAGCTCGCTCATGGCTAAGCCTCCATACCGCGAACGATTTGGTCCGCGTGAAATTCAATAAATTCTGCTCGTGACAGCGTATTTGTGTTTGGCTTAAAGGCCGGGAAAGTTGGCATATGGGCCATCATCATGGCAAGGCCGTGCATCGAAGCCCAGACCGATTTGGCCGATAGTGTCGGATCAATCTCTTTGCGGAACGTGCCATTCTCTACACCCTCCTCAATCATTGATTTTAGGACCATAAAGGCTTTGCCCTTCATAGAGTTTTCAAACTCAGGGTCATCCACGTCAATCCCGTTCTGAACGGCCTGGCCTGTAAATGCTGCGGAGTAATGGTGCGGCTTGTCAGCGGCGATCTCAACATAGGTGCCGACACACGCACGCGCCCGCTGCGCGAACGGCTTAGCACTGTCGAAAATCTCGTGCACATCAATCAGCAGCAGCTCAAAGAAGCTTTCCTTCAGCTCATCAACCAACTCATCCTTTGACCCGAAATACTTGTAAATTGCAGCAGGTGAATAATCGATCGCCTGCGCCAAGCGCCGGATTGACAGCCCCTCCGCGCCCTCACGCGCAAACACACGTTCGGCCGCAGACAAGATCATCTCGCGAACTTTCAGGCGTCGCCGTTCGGCGGGTGTATGGAGAATTTCAGTAGGCATAGGCCGGAAAGTCCTTTCACTTACACAACAAGTAGGACAACAGTTCAGAAAGTAAACACTGTTCACTAATTTTTTCTGCGCCATTACCCTCTGGTGAATGCCAGAAGCATGCCTAGATAGCGGCCATGACGAATCTATTTCCGCCCGCCCCGCCGCTTGGCACGCCAATGCTAGCCGCAAGATCCAGTGCAGAGGCGCGAAAGACGATCGCGCTACGCCGCTCAAGCAGCAAACGATGCCTAACCGAACCCGGGCCAGACAAAACCGCACTTGATGAGTTGCTCACCGTGGCTGCGCGCGTCCCCGATCATCGCCGCCTCGCCCCGTGGCGTTTTATCGTATTTGAAGGCAATGCGCGTGATGCATTTAACGCCCGTGCGGTTGAGATTCAAAAGTCTGAAAACCCCAACGCAACCGAAGTCATGCTCGCCGACACGGCTAGCTTCTTCACCCGCGCGCCCGTCGTCATCGCGGTCGTGTCCAGCCCGAACCCCACGCACAAAACCCCGGTCTGGGAACAAGAACTCTCCGCTGGCGCACTTTGCCAAAACCTGTTGCTGGCCGCCAATGCCAGCGGCTGGGCCGGATGCTGGCTCAGCGAATGGATCGCCTTTAGCCCCGGCATCAACCAACTTCTCGGCTTGACGGTGGATGAGCGCGTTGCCGGATATATCTATCTCGGCACCGCCACAGATAACCCGCAAGAACGACTACGCCCGGATGTCAGCTCGAAAATTGAGCGTTGGACGGCTTAGCTGCTAACACAAACGGGGCATTCCCCGTTTCAATTGCGTTCGAACAAGCCGCCGCTTAATTCGTTGAATTTGTGAAGCATCTTATCAGGCTTCATCTTAAACATTCCGCCAATATTCGTCTTCACCACCTTACCTTCACGAACGTGATGAAGCGTCAAATATTGTTGGGATACAGTCACAGCCTGAATATCTTCCCAACGTATCGGAAATACCTTGCCGAACATCCCCGAGAAAACCAGCCCCTGATGCCCAGCAGTTAAGCTGGGCTTCCCACTTAATATGGCCCAGAGACATATTCCCACAAAAGCAGCACAAAACGCCAATAGAATCTCTTTGCCAAACGGGATCGCTTCTACAAACGCGGCTCGACGCCCGCCATCGCCGTTCTCAAAGTTCATTGTAAAAATAACAACACCACAAGCGCTGAAAAAGACCGCGCCCGCAATAATCGTCGAATAGCTTTTGCGAAACTGATAATCGTCCATGAACTACCCGCCAATCTTCCCAAAATCAGCAACCGACCCAATTGCCGCGCGCATCATGTTCAAAAGGTTCAAACGGTTCTCACGAACGCCCGCGTCATCGGCATTGACCATAACGCTGCCCTCGCCCTCAAAGAACGCATCAACAGGCCCGCGCAGGCTCGCGAGCGCCGACATGGCCGCTGCAAAGTCTTCGGCCTCCAGCCCCGCTTTCGCCGCCGCAACGCCAGTGACAAGCGCCTGATACAGCGCCTTCTCTGCAGGCGCCTCAAGCAGCGCCGCATCCACGTCGCCATCAAACGTGCGCTTATCTTTCTTCTCTTCCGCCTTCAGAATATTCGCCGCGCGCTTGTAACCCGCGAGCAAGTTAGCCCCGTCTTCAGTCTCAAGAAACGCGCCCAGTGCCTCAACCCGGCGCGTGATGAGAACGAGGTCATCCTCGCCCAGTGCGAATACGGCATCGATCAGATCAGGCCGCTGGCCTTGATCGCGTAGGTATTGCTTCAGGCGATCTGCGAAGAAGGAGAGGAGGCTGGGTAGACCGTCAAAGCCGGGGATAACCTCAGTTGGTTCTTCGTGCTCTGCAAGTTCTCCCAACGAAACGGTGTAGATCAAAGCACCATCCTCGCTTGTTGAAGTTGGTAGAAATTCAGCGCCTACCAACGCTATTGGCTCTGTGACGCGAAGTACATTCACCAAGTCTTCGAAATGGCGTGCCGCTTCTTCAATTGATCCAAACACATATTCCGTTTTATTTGGCCAGACAATTCGGTTCGGGCGCAGATCGATATGTCCCAAGTTTCCTTCTGATGCCTCGAATGGCTCTCCTTTAGACACTGGGAAACGGCAGTTTTTGATAATCTTATCAACCAACCACTGCTTTCTCAGAGATTGCGCCGGAAATTCTGAAAAACTGTCTAGATTCAACCGAACCCCATTCTCCAAGACAATCCGCACCACACCCAGCGCCGCGCGCCTTAGCGCAAACGGGTCTTTACTCCCCGTCGGTTTCTCATCAATCGCCCAAAACCCGACCAATGTGTCCAGCTTATCGGCCAGTGCGACTGCAATCCCAACCGGGTCAGTCGGCACCGCATCACTCGGCCCTTGCGGCTTATAGTGATCACGGATGGCATCGGCGACAGCGGCAGGTTCACCCGCCTCCAGCGCATAATAACGCCCCATCACGCCCTGCAATTCAGGAAATTCATAAACCATCTCAGAAACCAGATCGGCCTTCGCAAGCCGCGCCGCACGCTCGGCCAGATCGGCATCCGCACCAACTTTTGGCGCCAGTTCCCGCGCCAGCGCCGCAACGCGCTCAACCTTATCACCGATAGAGCCAAGCTCATCCTTGAACTTGATCGTCCCTAGCTTCGGCACCATCGCCTCAAGGCCCGTCTTCTTGTCATTATCCCAGAAGAAACGCCCATCATCCAGACGCGCTGACAGAACCTTGCGGTTTCCCTTAGCAATCGCCGTTCCGCCATCGGCTGCTGCAATATTCGCCACCACGACAAAGTTTGGCGCCAGTGCGCCGGTCTTCGGATCACGCACGGCAAAATACTTCTGGTGCACCCGCATGGACAGCTGAATAACTTCCGGCGGCAGGCTCAGGAAAGCCGGGTCCATTTCGCCCAGCACAACGTTCGGCCATTCCGCCAAACCAACCACTTGTTCCAACAGGCCCTTGTCTTCAACCAGTTCCAGACCAACCGCTTCGCAAACCGCTTTCGCCTCGGTTTCAATCTTCGCCCGGCGCGCGTCGCGCGTCAGCATCACATGCCCTTCACCAGACAGCGCCGCTTCATATTCGGCGGCATTCGTCACGGTAAAAGGTCCGCGTCCGTGAACCCGGTGGCCCTCGGTGACATTGCCGCTTTCATGCCCATCAATTTCAAACGGAACGGTTTTGCCATCCAGCACACAAACAATGCGCTGTATCGGTCGAACCCAGCGCAATTCGCCGCGCCCTGTCCGCATCGATTTCGGCCAATGGAAGTTTCGAATAATGTTTGGAACAAGCTCAGCAACAATATCGCTCGTGTCCCGGCCCTCAATCTTTTTCACGGCGACATAGAAGTCACCCTTTTTTGGATCGGTGCGGATTTCAGCCTCAGAAATATCGCTTAAACCTGCCCCGCGCAGGAAACCGGCAACCGCTTGCTCTGGCGCGCCGACCTTTGGACCCTTGCGTTCTTCCTCTGTATCAGCGGATCGTACCGGAACCCCGTCCAATACGGTCGTAATCCGGCGTGGACCCGACATGGATCGGCTCGCTTCGGGCTCCAATCCGGCGTCTTTCAGCCCCTTAAGAACGGCATTTAGCAGATCAGCCTCAGCCTTCGCCTGCATACGCGCCGGGATTTCTTCGGAGAAAATTTCAAGCAGAAGCTGCGCCATAACAGACCATTTCACATCACTAAATCACTAGTTCAGCGGCATAGCCTGATGCTGTGATTTTGCAAATGGATCAGCCGGGATTATGCTGCACTAATCTTGCAGCGCCATTCTCAAATTAGATACGGTCCAAGTCCGTAACAGTGCGGTCAGTCGCGTCGTTCTCGCCAGTGTTTACCGTGCTCGCAGGCTCAAGCAGCATGACGTGACACTCATCACCTACGGAGCCCGGGCGATGCTCAACACCGCGCGGAACGATAATGAATTCGCCCGCTTCGACGGTCTCAACACGGTCGCGAAACGCCATCCGCATCGTACCTTGGGTGACAAGAAACATCTCATCTTCGTTTTGGTGCGAGTGCCAGTCAAAATCACCGCGAAACTTAGCCAGCTTCACCTGCATCCCATTCATGTCCCCAACAATTTTTGGCGACCAAGCTTCATCAAATTTCGCAAGCTTTTCAGAGATATTGACCTTACTCATTCCCCGCAAACTCCAACAATATCAACCACATCACCGCCTTCAGGCTTGAGAACTTTTATTGTACCAGAATAGTCTTGCGACTGCTGCGGCGAAAGTTCACCGCCTTCTGTTTCTGGCGTCAACTCAATCTCAATTTCATATTGCCCGTTTTGAGAGTTAAGCCGCCAACCGGTTAGTGAACGCGCGTCAGAAAAGAAAACGCCAAACATCTCCAGCGGCGCACCATCAATTGTCATGGCGCCTTTGCCATTATCGAGATTGCCAAGGAAATAGGCCAATGCTCTGTCATCCGTGTCAGCCGGGTACAGCGCACACTTGGCTGATTTTTCAGACACACTGATTAAACCTAACTTTCCAACAAGTTGAGCTTCAATCTCGGCTTCGATCGGCGCTTCAGGTAGTGGCTCACAAGCTGCGATTAAGGCTGCAGACGTCAGTGCGAGTAGTACTTTATTGGCGGCCATGTTTTAAACCTCGGCTCTGTTCTTTTCTTGTTCGGCCCATTGCTCTGCCGCGCCCCGCGCCAGATCACGAACCCGCGCGATATACGCTTGTCGTTCCGTGGGTGATATCGCACCACGTGCGTCAATAAGGTTAAAAGTATGGCTCGCTTTTAAAGCATAATCATACGCTGGCAGCGGTTTCCCCGCGTCACGCAGCGCATTTGACTGGCTTTCACAGTCGGCGAACCAGCGCAGAAGCATTTCAACATCGCTATGCTCAAAGTTAAACGCCGATTGTTGGACTTCGTTTTCGTGGAAAACATCACCATAGCTCAGTGGAACTTCGCCCGCCGGATCATTGAACGGAAGATCGTAAACATTATCCACACCGAAAACGTACATCGCAAGCCGCTCAAGGCCGTAAGTCAACTCTCCCGAAACCGGGAATACATCGAGTCCACCAACCTGCTGGAAATATGTGTACTGACTAACTTCCATACCGTCGCACCAGACTTCCCAACCTAGGCCCCACGCGCCAACCGTTGGATTTTCCCAATCGTCTTCTACAAAACGGATATCGTGGACCAATGGATCAATACCGATTTCGTAAAGTGAATTCAGGTAAAGATCCTGAAGGTTTGCCGGATTTGGCTTCAGGATGACCTGAAACTGGTAATAATGGCCCAAACGCATTGGGTTTTCACCATACCGCGCATCCGCGGGGCGGCGGGATGGCTGAACATAAGCTGCGCGCCAGTCTTTAGGCCCCAAGGCCCGAAGCACAGTTGCTGGATGCAGAGTCCCTGCTCCAACTTCCATATCGTAAGGCTGCAGGATAGCGCAGCCTTGCGCACTCCAGTAGGACTGAAGACGCAGGATCAGTTCCTGAAACGACTTTGGTTTTTCTTTAGCTTGAGGCGCAGACATAGCAGCAGTCATAAGGGCAGCAGTTCCGAATAGTAAATTGATCTACCACCGCCTACCGCCGACTGCCTTTTTTCGCAACTATGGGGTGCGGCATCATCCTAAAAACTTGGCGAAACCAGAGCGCCGTGACAGAACCCATCGTGCGAACCAAAGGATGCCGCGCTGTGATTAGAACGATCTCAATAGCCTGTTTGACGTCAATCATTTCGATCGGACTTGCTTCGGCATCACCTCAGAATTTGAGCGAAACGCCCGCTCGCTCTACGAGTGCGGCGCCAGATGTTTTGACCATATTTGCAGGACGCTCCTGTGACAGCAATTCGAAACCTGCTGATCTGGCTATACCTACGCCCGTGTGCGGCTGGTTGATGACAAATCATTTTAACGACAGCATTATGCTTTTTGATCGTTCCGGACGTTCGATTGGAAGTCTCACCATTTTTGGAACAGGACCGGATCGCCGGGTAGAGTGGCGGCAGCCGCCAGGCACCAGCTCTGACTACGCTGACGACACAACAGCGATTAAAAACGCCGAGTTGCAAGCGATCGCCAATTGGATACACGAAGCGCCAAACAATAGCGGCGCAGGACTTGCCTTTGTTGAGTGGGTCCTGACCCTAGATAACCGTCTGACATCAGAAGTCCGCGTTCAATCGAACATGTATTCGACCTTGATCGGACAACCTTTTGCGCTTGTCGCGGCGTCGGAAGTACCATTTCAACCCAACACCGCAGGCCGTAAGCCGTTTTATGAAAATCTTGATCAACAGAGCGGCTTGATCGGGTATTGGAACGCGTGGCCGCCCGCAAACGCGGCGTCTAGCGAGACTTCATCTAGTCCAATCGGCGTGACGCTGTTGGTCGCCCCACATGCCGAGCAACCGATCCAGATTGCTATGCCGGCTGGCACAATCCTAACAGTCGACGCGACCATGCCTCAGATCAAGACTATTCAAAGCAGCTTCCTTGCTAGGCCGACTTTAGAAGGGTCTGAAGAAAACGAATTAGCTGTCCCCATGATTGAGCATCAGAGCTTGTGGTCTTGGTTGCGCAAGGGGGGAAAGCCGGCCCCATCAGCTGCGGCCACAGATCAGCCGACAGACGATAACTGGGACAAACTTGAGAATGAGGATACCGAGCCATGAAAGCCATCGCTCTGAGTTTCAGCTCCGCCAAGCTTCTTTAATTTCTAATGCAGTAATAGCATCCGGCACGTGTTTCGCATTTTAGCGCCCGCACATTTGCGCGCTTGGCATTCGTTTTAGATCAGGTCGCACTCACACCCTTCAGGGACAGAATTTTTACAGCCGCCGCGCCAAAGACTAGCCCTAATACAGCATCAACAGGTCGGCGAACCGACGCATAAGCTCTGGCCGCCCGCTGTGTCGAAAACAGCAACGCATACCCAATAAAGATCGCCATCGAAGACAGGCAGCAAATCAGAATGGCCGCGATCAAGAACCATGCTGGAACGCCGTCACCAACACCAACAGCAAGTGTCGCCAGCCAAACGAGCGGAGCTTTCGGATTTGTCAGGTGAAGCAGCAAGCCTTTGGTGAAAAACGCTAAAGCGTTGCTTTCAGCGTCGTCATTAGGCGTAACTTTATGGTCGCCGCGCAACGCTGATCGCCAAGCATTATAAGCAAGATAAAAGAGATACAGCGCGCCAACGATCTTGAATACGGAAAAGAAAAGCGCCGATGTTTGCAAGATCGCAACTAGCCCTAATCCGGCGACAGCCCCCCAGAACGCAGATCCAGTGACGATGCCAAGGGAAAGCGCCACACTTGCCCTGCGCCCGCTGGTCACGCCGGTATTAAGAATCATCAGCGTCGCTGGACCGGGGCTCGCCGCGCCGATGATAAAAACTGAAAGAATTAGAAACAGGTTCTGCAGATAGGGCGCTAAATTCTCAAAGATCATTGGACGTCTCCTCGGGATACGATGCTCGCTATGCTACCATCAAAATCACTTAGATGATCACCATAACGAAGACGGCATTAACAGGGAAACCAAAGAAAGTAAGCCCAAACTTTACGAATAGTCTTCGAACTGAATTCCCGATCCTTCGCGCGCAATATTTTGCAAAGCTGGTGTCGCAGCGCCGCCTTTTGAACCGTGCAAGCTAAAAGGGGCCAGAAGCTTCACAGGCCCCGACCGCAAACCCTTGCGGGCACTGACAATGACCCGTTTTGCAGACGCTCCCGGGTAATTTTGGATCGGCAAAATCGAAATATCCCCCGTTTGTCGTTCTATATTTGCAAGAATTCGGGCAAGCTCTGCCGCGCGGTGGATCATCACGAGCTGACCTTTGGGGCGCAGCGCAAACAACATGGCATTTATCCACCCCTTCAGAGACAAGCTCTCAAGATATGCTGCCTCTTTGCCAACGCCGGGATCTGTAATTTTTCCGGGCTCAAAGAACGGTGGGTTAGAGAACACCAAATCAAATTTATTCTGCCAGTCCTGCGGGAGGCTTGCAGCGTCGCCCTGAATAATATCGACACGGGACTGAAGTGCATTCTCAACACCCCCTTTTTCCGCCAGAGAAACCATCTCAGGATCACACTCCAAGCCAGTAAAACTTGCTGCGCTTAAGCGTGTTGCTGCGGGTAAGAGTGCGCCGCCAGCGCCGCAGCCAACCTCCAGCGCTTGACCCGAAAAGCCAGCATCAAGCGCAGCGGCCAGCAAGACGCTGTCAGTACCTGCGCGAAACCCTTTGACGGGCTGAAACACATGCACCCGCCCATCAAGAAAGGCGTCTTTTGTGAACTCAACGCTCATTAGTCGCGGTCGATTTCTCTTAGCAGCCAGCGCGCCCGGTCGGCTTGGTCTTCACGGACTGTCACACGGATTGGCACCATCGGTCCGCGTCCATCAATCATGGCTGTATGCTCATCAAGCACGAACGGCTCAATCCCATCTTCCGATAGGACATGCCGGATATAAGAGAGTTTGACCAAATCATTGGTTCTAAAAATTTCTTCCATGTGACCTCTAACGAGCTCCTAGCGGTTTAAATTATTTTCAACTCAGAAGGACTGAGACTGGTGGATGGTACACAACGGTTTCATTTGAAAGAATAATTGAGCCAAGATGAACTACCTGAACCATAAATGACCTCCAAAATGTCCTGCGGCGCGGCACCGCAGGGGATATACGTAACTTTTGCGCTATCCTTATGGAAAGACGAGCAAAAGTGGAATAGGAAACCAGTATGACTGTGACCGCCACCCCCCTTACGAAGAACGACGCTCTAAATGTCGTTGACCGCTTGCAGGTTATGCTGGCTCACGACTTAGCTGCAACCGAAACGCTTTTGAAAGAGCGTGCGACCAGCCCAGTTGCAGTTATTCCAGACCTTTCCGGCTATATCGTCTCAGCTGGCGGAAAGCGCTTACGCCCAATCATTACGCTTGCTGCAGCGCATGCATGTGGCACCGCCAATCACGGCACCCATGCCCTCGCAACGGCGGTAGAGTTTATCCATACGGCGACCTTACTGCATGATGATGTCGTTGATGACAGTGATCTGCGTCGCGGGAAGAAGGCCGCCAAGAACGTTTGGGGCAGCAACGCCTCGATCTTGGTGGGTGATTTCTTATTCGCCCGCGCCTTCACCCTTATGGTCGAAACGGGCAACATTGAAATTCTGGGTATTCTGTCAGACGCGTCTTCTGTTATTGCTGAAGGTGAAGTCCGCCAATTGGCTGCGGCGGGTCGAAATGACCTGCCAACGGAAGAGTATTTAGCAATTATTGAAGCCAAAACTGCGGCCCTGTTCGAAGCTGCTGCCCGTGCCGGCGCGCTGTCTTCAGGCGAAAATTGTGCATCGCACGCTGATGCACTCGCGGCCTATGGCAAAAATTTGGGTTTAGCGTTTCAGATTATTGACGATGCTCTCGACTATGGCGGCACGACTTCAGTGATTGGCAAATCTGTTGGCGACGACTTCCGGGAAGGCAAAACGACCCTGCCGATTATTATCGCGCGGCGCCGGGGCAGTTCGGATGACCAAACCTTCTGGGACCGCGTGATGGATGTTGAACTGCAAAGAGAAGGTGATTTGGCGCATGCCATCCATTTGATCCGCTCAACCGGCGCAGCAGAAGCAACACTTGCCGAAGCAGACGCTTATGCCGCGCTCGCCAAAACAGCGCTCAAATCGCTACCGCAAAGTGACTGGACAAAAGCATTGGCGGACTTGGCAGATTTCTGCGTTAGCCGCGCGCACTAGCCGGGCTACCTGCTTCAACCCTTAAGTCTTTAGCATATTGCATAATCAAACTCGCCTCAGCCGGATGCAGCTCTCGGTCGCATGTCGCCATTTCCCATAGATAATTGATCAGGGTCTCGCGCTCTTCTGTCCATTCCCGGCGAAGACGCGCGATTGCTTCATCGACGCGATCACGCAGACCAATGCTGCGCTGCCAATCGTCACCAAAGGCTGCCCGGTCAGAGCCCGCATATCGCGAACTCAATGCCATACCGAACTCGATCTCAGAGAGGTGAACAACATTGTCAGCGCGCATGACGCTAGCCAGTAATACGCATCGCGCTTCATTAAGTGTCACATCAATCTCCTCGATGTGTTAACCCTATAAATGTGACATGAACCCGTGATGAAGCCTCTCAATCGAGGCATGTGCGGACATCATGTCTTGCACGAATGCGCGGACACTGAGACAGTGGAGAAATGATCCGAACGCTTCTCTTCACGACTGCTTGTATCGCTTTGTCCGCTTGCACATCAGGTATTTCTAAAACGCCAATCGCGGCACTTGAAAAAGCAGAATCTGAAGTCAAACTTCGCAAAGAAATCAATACATTAAGCACGTATGCTATCGCGAAGTATGCAGGCCTCACAGAAGACCCAGCGCGCTCTGCTGACAGTTACACGCGGTTATTAAAAACCGTCAAAGATGATCCATGGGTTGCCGAACAGGCGATTTTCTCGGTGCTCCGCATGGGCGATGTTGACCGTGCCGTCGCACTCTCGAAAAAACTTCCAAAAGCCACGATTGATGCTTCAGAACTACCCAGGTTAACCCTTGCGATTGACACGCTAAAAAGAAACAAGAAGTCCAAAGCGTTGGATTACATGAACCAGCCTTGGCGAAACGACTATCACGCGATGTTGGCCCGCAGCCTCGCAGCATGGACAGCTCTGGATGAAGATCCAAACGCCGCCATTGCTCTCCAAGAAGGGGCAGGAAACA
The DNA here is from genome assembly GCA_029238175.1 of Henriciella sp. Classification (GTDB taxonomy): domain Bacteria; phylum Pseudomonadota; class Alphaproteobacteria; order Caulobacterales; family Hyphomonadaceae; genus Henriciella. The sequence goes on from JAQWGO010000015.1 coordinate 46,222, forward strand.
ATGACGGCCTCTTCACGCTGATGGGGCAGACGCTTGCCGCACTCATGAAGGTGAATGTCGGCCTAGAGGATGAAGCCCTTTCTAACTTTGACGCTTTGTGGAGCATCCGTGCGCGCCTCGCGATTGGCGTTGAGACCGAAGCAAGGCTCATGGCCAGCAGAGGTGAGACCGAAGCTGCGCTAAGGCGTTTACGAGAGTTTCGCTCGGATGTTGGCCGCCACCCCGCTCTCTTGGCGCTCAAAGACGAAATCGAAAGCGGCACCGTCAAACCGCCTCAAAAACTCACCGCGCAGCAAGGCACGGCACGCGCGATCTATATCGCAACAGCGCCTCAAGCCACACAAGGCTACGGCGATATTCCAAGCGTCTATTTCGCACTGGCCGACCATCTGGACCCAGACTTCCACGCCATTAAAGCCCTATGGGCCGATAGCCTCGATCAAGCAGACCGCCGTGAAGATGCCATCGCATTGCTGCGTTCAATTCCTGAAAGCTCGCTGCACCATACAAGCGCGCAAGGTCAGTTGGCATGGGCCCTGCGCCGGGACGGTGACAATGAAGAAGCGCTGCAAATCGCCCGCGCCACACTTGAAAAGACCGATAATCGGAACATTCGCGTTCAGCTTGCCGATCTGCTTCAATCGCTTGGCCGTGATGGCGAGGCCGAAGACACATTCAATGACATAATAACGGCTGACAGTGCAGAAGGTGAATACGATTGGCGCATCTATTATGCGCGCGGCGGTGCAAGAGAGCGCCTCGGCAAGTGGCCACCAGCTGAGAATGATCTCAAAACAGCGATGAGCCTTAATCCTGAAAGCCCGACAATCATGAACTATCTTGGCTATAGCTGGATAGATCGCGGCATAAATCTGGATGAAGGTCTGAAACTGATCGAGGATGCGCTTCGGCTAGATCCCGATAATGGCGCAATAACCGACAGCCTCGGTTGGGCGCACTATAAATTAGGCAATTATGATCGCGCCATCATTCACCTCGAGCGCGCGACAGAACTTGCCCCGGATATTTCAGAAATTCTCGATCATCTAGGTGACGTATATTGGCAGGTCGGACGGTTCAAAGAGGCAGGATTCCAGTGGGAACGTGCCCTGAAATATGCCGTGGATGAAGACGAGAAAGACCTGCTACGCAAGAAACTAGACGGCGGCCAGGCGCTCTTATCGGCCTCTTCTGTCCAATCGACAGCAGCAATATATCCATGACAGAACTGCGCGAGCTCGCTCCTGCGAAAGTAAACCTTTCACTCCATGTCGGCCCGCCAAAGCAGAACGGCCGACATGATCTGATGTCATTGGTGACATTCGCAGGAATCGAAGCCGCCGATGTCCTCACCGCTGAACCTGCAAGTACGTTCTGCCTCGCGGTTGAGGGCCCCTTTGCGCGCGATTCTGGCCCTGCCAAAGACAATCTCGTTCTACAAGCGGCGCGAATGTTGGATGAAGCGCTGGACGGAAATGCGCCACCGCTGGCGTTTCGCCTACAGAAGAACCTTCCTTGCGCCGCGGGTATTGGCGGCGGATCAGCGGATGCCGCGGCGGCGTTACGCCTGATGATTCGCGCCCATGGCGGTGATAAGGCAATGACAATGGCCGAGGCCATATCGCCCCTCCTCGGCGGCGACGTGCTTGCCTGCCTACGCGGCGTTCCGGGATTGATGAGCGGCGAAGGCGAACGTTACGAACCGCTGCTAGGTATACCGCCATTCCCCGCGATCCTCGTAAACCCGCTTACAGAGTGTCCTACAGGACCAGTTTTCAGCGCTTATGACGCCAATCCACCAAGCGCTGTTCCCGCTCACCCACTGCCACCCGCTGGACGTGCCAGACAAGGTGATTTCGTCGACTGGGTCGCAGACAACACCAATAATGGCCTAGAAGCACCCGCCTCGGCGCTAGTTCCAGATATCAACACCACCTTGTCAGCGCTTCGCAATTTGCAAAATACAAAGCTGGTCCGCATGAGCGGCTCTGGCGCCACTTGTTTTGCCTTGTTTCCAGACATGGACTCGGCTGAAAAGGGCAAGGAAGCGTTGAAAGCACTACATCCTGATTGGTGGATTTGCTCAACGCTACTCGGAGGCGGGACATGAATTGGGGCTATACTTTGCTGAACGGCGCAATAGCCTTCTCTCTAGCTCTCATCTTATCATATCTGTTTGGTCTTATCGCGCGACGAAGCAGCATTGTTGATGCACCAGATGAAGCGAGGAAGCAGCAGCCAATTGCAATCCCCAGACTGGGCGGCGTTGCATTTATGCTGGCAATACTCGTTACGGGACTAGCAACGATAATGCTGATCGGTGGCGGTTTCCGTCCGCTCTCTGGGCCCGCATTGGGCTTCACGATTGTGTGTTTTCTCGTCGGACTTTGGGACGATATAAAGCCCCCACCAGCTAAGGTAAAACTACTCGTCCTGCTAATTGCTGCAGGCATAGCGGCGTATCTTGGGCTACGGCCAGCCGCGCTCATGTCGCCGTTTGGAGACATTACCTCACTCGGTCCGATCGTGATTGGTTCGGCGCTGTGGTTATTGGTTTTCACCAACGCCGCGAATTTTATGGATGGGTCGAATGGCCTATCAATCGGATCAGTGGCGGTCATGCTCGCGGGCCTTTGTGCCGCCATGATCGGCGTCGAACAATCGGCAGTGTCACTCCTGCCGCTTCACCTTGTTTTTACCGGCGCAGTCGCTGGCTTCCTGATCCACAATCTACGCGGCAAACTCTATGCAGGTGACGCAGGTGCTCTCGGCCTCGGCGCGCTCTTTGCCAGCCTAGGATTGGTCTCAGGCCTCGAAGTTTGGACCGTCGCCACGCTCGCGCTACCCTTCCTCGTCGACGTCTTGATGACGCTTATCTGGCGAGCAAAGCACAAACGATCATGGCTAGAAGCCCATCTCGATCACGCCTACCAACGCCTGCGCAAAAATGGTTGGAGCCACCTAGAAACAGCTGTCCTCTATTGGGGGCTCACGGCAACGTGCGCAGCAGCAGCCGTTATCGCAGCCAAAGCTGGCGGCGAGGCCCCTTTCATCGTGTTCTGGACATTATGCTTGGCAGGTATCGCGCTTTGGACAGCCCATCGCCGCAGCGTATCAGCTGACGAGCTTCAATAGCTCGCTTGGTGTGACTGTCGTTCCCGTTCGCCACGGCGCAAATGACCATGCCATGTAAAGCAGGCTCCCCGCCATCAGCAAGCCGAACAGGATTGCAAATCCCTCGCTGCGTTTAACCAGTCCCATCACGCCGGCATAGACAAAGAACAGCCCAAACAACCCGCCAAAGAGGCCGATCAAAAATAGCGACCACTGAAAGGCCGTCCCGCCACCTGTCTTCACTGGCAATTGAGGATTCACAGTTTCCAACTCATGCGCAATCGCCGCAACTAATGACCGAAACGATGCCAGCTCCGGCCCCTCCATCATATTGCACGCCAGCTTTGTCACGTCGTCTGGCCCCTGCAGGTACAACCATTCGGACTGCGTTCCGCGATATGCAAAATTCCCCCAAGTCGCGCCCGTAAGCTCCGCCAGCTTCAACGCATTTTCACCGCCGCGCTTTAGCAAGTGACCGTCCTTGATCGTCCAGACTTGTTCCTTCGCCAGTAGTGCGGGCTTGAAGCTATATTCGCGCATAAAAAAATCCCCGAAACTCAAACTGTTCCGGGGACCTTAGAATGTAATCGATAGGCTCGCCTACCCCTTAGGGGCTAGAGCCTACATATTTGGATAGGCTGGACCGCCGCCGCCTTCTGGCGTTTCCCAATTGATGTTCTGGTTCGGGTCTTTGATATCGCACGTTTTACAGTGAATGCAGTTTTGCGAGTTGATTTGGAAGCGAGGCGCTTTGCCTTCTTCCTCAACCCACTCATACACACCTGCCGGGCAATAACGCGCCGATGGGCCAGCGAACACATCAAGCTCAGACAATTTCTGAAGATCGAGGTCAGCCACTTTCAAGTGAATAGGCTGATCTTCAGCATGATACGTGTTCGTGAAAGAGACGTTTGTCAGCTTATCGAAGCTCAGAACACCGTCCGGTTTTTCATACTCAATCGGCTTAAACTGATCGGCAGGCTTCAGATATTTATGATCGGCTTTACCGTGCTTGAGCTGCGGAATGTAACCAAAACCAACCAAATAGCGCAGCCACATATCAGGCATGCCCAAAACAGCGCCCGCAAGCGTACCAAAGCGGCTCATCAACGGCTTGACGTTGCGAACACGCGCCAGATCCGTCCAGACCCAGCTATCCTTGACCGCCTGCTCATAGCTATCCAACTCGTCATACGAGCGACCAGCGCGAATGGCTTCAACAGCCTGCTCCGCCGCCAGCATGCCTGTCTTGATCGCGTTATGCGTACCCTTAATCCGCGGTAGATTCACGAAACCAGCTGAACAACCGATCAGCGCGCCGCCCGGGAAAGACAGTTTCGGGATAGATTGAATGCCGCCAGACGTGATCGCACGCGCGCCATAGGCTTCGCGCTTACCGCCTTTCAGGAATTTCGAAATATCGTCGTGATGCTTGTAACGCTGGAACTCTTCATAAGGTGCCAGATGTGGGTTCTTATAGTTCAAGTGAACCACGTACCCGACAGAAACATAATTCTCACCGCCCTCAGAGAAGTGATAGAGGAAACCGCCGCCATTCCCGTCAGCGTCTTTCACTGGCCAGCCAAATGTATGCTGCGTGTAACCAGCGCTAAACTCAGGATGGTCCGCCGGGACCTTCCAAACCTCTTTCAAGCCAATGCCGTACTTTTGCGGATCGCAATTGGCTTCAAGATCGTATTTCGCTTTAACCGTCTTAGTTAGAGAACCGCGCGCGCCCTCAGCAAAGAATGTGTATTTACCCAACAGTTCCATGCCCGGCTCGTAATCGCCTTTATGGCTGCCATCTTCGGCAATACCCATAACGCCAGCGACAACGCCGCGAACTTCGCCATTCTCACCGTAAACAACTTCAGATGCGGCAAAGCCTGGGAAGACTTGTACTTCCAACTCTTCAGCGCGCTCACCCAGCCAACGGCAAACATTTGCCAGCGAGCCGATATAGCAGCCGTGATTATGCATGAATGGCGGGAATGCAAAGGTGGGCATCGGCATAGAGCCATGCGAACCTAACAGCTTATATTTATCCGCTGAGACCTCAGTTTTAATCGGGCGGTCATCGCGTGTCCGCCAGCCGGGAATCAGTTCGTCCATCGCCACCGGGTCAAGAACAAGGCCAGACAGGATGTGCGCGCCAATTTCGCCGCCTTTTTCCAGCACCACAACTTCCAGCTCTTCACCGGCTTCATTGGCCAATTGTTTCGCCCGAATAGCTGCGGATAGACCAGCAGGGCCACCACCAACGATGACCAGATCAAATTCCATAGATTCGCGTTCGCTCATCAAACTCTCTCCCAAAAGGTGGCGGCACCCTAGCGCCTGCACTATACCTGTGTACGTATCTGTTCAGAATTGGGTTTAACGCAAGTTTACAAGGTCACAATGCCCCAAAATGCCCCTGCCGTAGCATTAAAGGCTCTCACCGAATGGTGGGAAGAAATGGGCGTGGACGTTGATCAGGCTGAAATGAAGGCTTTATTGGCCAATAACAGCCCTATCACGACCGCTCAAAACAGTGCCCCGTCACAGCCAGTTCAGCCGGAAGCGACTGAACAAACATCGAATCAACCACAGGCGAAACGCACCTCACGGCGCAATAAAGCCAAGACAACTGACGATTGGGTCAGTGAAGCGGCAGCATCGGCTGCGGCTGCGACGGATATTCCGTCCCTGAAAGCGGCGATCGAATCGTTTGAAGGCTCTGAGCTAAAGAAGCTTTGTGAGAATACAGTTGTCTATGACGGTGTCATTGGCGCACCTGTCATGGTGCTTGGCGAAGGCCCCGGCCCACAAGAGGACCGTTTAGGACTTCCATTCGTTGGCGCGGCGGGCCAATTCCTAGACAAGATGTTGGCAACCATCAGTCTGGACCGCAAAACCAATACATTCATTTCTAACGTCAATTTCTGGCGCCCACCCGGTAACCGAAACCCTGACGCTGACGAGCTCGCGATTTGCCGCCCGTTCGTTGACCGCATGGTCGACCTTGCCCAGCCGAAAATCATCATTGCTTCTGGCGGCGTTGCGGCCAAATCTCTATTGGACAGCAAGACAGGTATCATGCGCTTGCGAGGCTCTGAACGCCCCTTCACAACGGCAGCAGGCACCGAAGTCCCGATGGTGCCGATGTTCCATCCCGCCTACCTGCTTCGCCGCCCTGCCGACAAAAGCCGCGCATGGCGCGATTTATTGTTAGTTCAGGCAAGGCTCGCAGAGATGGGGATCTCACTCTAATTGCCCGCCCCTCTCTCCATCATCATTCCAGCTTACAACGCTGAAGCGAATCTTCCGCTTTGCCTGGCAAGCCTTATGCCCGGACTGGAATCCGGCCTCATCCGCGAAGTCATTCTCGTCGATGGCGGTAGCGACGATCAAACACGCCGCATCGCCGAAGGCACAGGCGCAACCGTCCTGACCTCCCCCCAAAAGGGCCGCGCCGCGCAGCTTCGTCACGGCGCCGAAAACGCCCGCGGCGATTGGCTTCTCTTCCTCCATGCCGACACTGCCCTATCCCGCGACTGGGCTGAACGCAGCCAAGCCCATATCGCCGAACGACCACAGCATGCCGCCGTCTTCACCCTCGCTTATCGCAGTGATGCCCCGATGGCGAAAGTCGTTGCGCGGCGGGCAAACTGGCGCGCCAGAACACTTGGCCTGCCCTATGGCGATCAAGGTTTGCTCGTCTCGCGCAAACTCTACGACCAAGTTGGCGGCTTCCCCGAAGTGCCACTGATGGAAGACGTTAAAATCGTCCAAGCTATCGGCAAGAAACGCCTCAACTTCCTAAGCGCCGAAGCCCGCACAGATGCCTCCAAATACGAACGCGATGGCTGGCGCAAGCGCGGCTGGCACAATGCTTGGCTGATCACGCGCTATTTGCTCGGCGCAAGCCCGGAAAAACTCGCAAAGGCCTACTCGTGAAACGCGCGACCCTCCTCATCTATGCCAAACCACCACGCATGGGTCTATCAAAGACAAGGCTCGCCCGCAGCTTGGGCTCCCCAACACAGGCACGCCGTATCGCAATGATGACGCTCAGCAAAACAGTTCGCGCCAGCCTTTCCGGCGCATGGAACACAATCCTCTACGCCGCGCCCGACAAGGCACTTTGCCAATCTATTGGGATTGTGTGGCCAGATCACCTTGAACGCCGCTCACAAGGGCGCGGCGACATCACCGACCGATTAAACAAGGGCCTTAACGAAGCCCCCGCCGGGCCGGTTATGTTTATCGGCGCTGATGCGCCCGACATTTCGCCAGCCTTGATCCGCCGCGCCATTCGCGGCCTACACAGAAGTGACGCCATCTTCGGCCCTGCACTCGATGGCGGATTTTGGCTGTTCGGACTTAACAAACAGGCTCGCACAAAAAGCCCGTTCCACAATGTGCGGTGGTCCAGCCCGCACGCAATGCAAGATGTCTGGGCGAACCTACCCAATCACGCAAAGGTTGGCATACTTCCACAGCTTATCGACATTGATGACGCCGATGATTGGGATATTTGGAGAGCTAGCAAGAAGTAGCATCAGTCTGATTTGATGTTATTTTTGATAATCCGTAGCAAGCTTACGATCGACACCAGAGCGATCATAATCGCGGAAATCGTTAGCACGGCATAGAGGATAATCGGAAATACCCATCCCACGAAACCTCCCTGCGTTGGAGGGTTGATGGAATAGTCTTCGCGAAGCTCAACCCAGCCAGCTATGTCGCCAAGCCAACTGGTGACACCAGTGAAAAACAACAGCACGAGCATACTTAACCCAACGACAAGAAGCACAAAAAGACCAAGCTTCTGCGCCCAAGACCTATCACTGCCCGGTGTAAAAGTGACGGGACCATACTCCGCCCAACTTGTCTCTGATGTCCCTGAATTCGCACGCGGTTTCCGAGACCTATTTCGTCTGCGCAGGATGCTAGCGATCGCTGCACGGCGGCGTTCTTCTTTTTTGTCTACTTCCGACATATCATCTCCTCTACGATATATCGGAAGCAGAGAAGAAGCTTACAAGAGACGACTAAGGAAACAGCGCCTGCATATGTCCAAGGCCTAGCGTCTCATCCCAGCCCATCATCAGGTTCAGGTTCTGAATGGCTTGGCCGCTCGAGCCCTTAATCAAATTATCGATCACCGCGATAACAATCGCGCGTCCCGGAACGCGGTCACGATAGACGCCAATCCGGCATCTATTCGTCCCGCGCACATGGCGTGTATCAGGCGGCGGACTGCCATACGGCAGAACATCAATGAAAGGAGAGTCCGCATATTTACTGGCGAGCGCAGCCAATATTTGGTCGGCGTCGCCGCGCACATGACAAGTTACCAGCTCACCGCGCGTCATCGGAATCAAATGGGGCGTAAAAGTTACACCAATATCTCTACGTCCAGATTGCAGATTTAGCTCTTGCTCAATCTCTGGCGCATGCCTGTGCGTACCAACACCATAGGCGCGAACACCCTCTGCCGACTCGCTGAACAGGTTACCTTCTTTCAAGCCGCGACCCGCGCCAGATACACCTGACTTCGCATCAATAATGATATGGTCTGCATCAATCGTATTCTCCACCAGCGGCAGCAATGCCAGAAGTGTCGCCGTTGGATAACAGCCCGGACAAGCCACAAGTGATTCGCCCGCCAATTCTGCGCCCCGCCATTCTGGTAGACCATATTTCACAGCCGCCGTGCGCGCGGGATTTAGGTGAGAGCGTCCATAAGTTTCGGCATACAGATCGGCGCTACGCAAACGATAATCCGCCGATAAATCAACAATCTTGATTCGCTGCGGAAGGGTTTCGATCAGGTCTTGGCTCGTCCCGTGCGGCAGGCAGCTGAATGCGACATCAATGCCATCCCAAGCCACATCATCCGCTTTCACAACAGGCAAATCTGTTGGGCCAGCAAGATGGGGGAAGATTGTGGAAAGCTGCTTTCCGGCAAGCGAATGTCCGGTAGCCGCAACAGCTTCAACTTTTGGATGCGCTGCAAGCAAACGAACTGTTTCAGCACCCGTATATCCAGATGCACCAAGTACGGCGGCTTTGAGCTTTGTCTCAACAGTCATATCCAAACCCCTGTTTTAGGTAAGAAAAAAGGCGCCTCGTTCCCGAAGCGCCTTCTCGAAATTGATAAGTCCCGTAAAAGACTAGCGCTTAGAGAACTGGAAGCTACGACGGGCTTTCGCACGGCCATACTTCTTACGCTCAACAACACGCGGGTCACGTGTCATGAAGCCGAATGGCTTAAGAACGCGGCGTAGTTCAGGCTCACGTGCAACAAGCGCCCGTGAAATACCGTGACGAACAGCGCCAGCTTGACCAGAAAGACCAGAACCTTTGACTGTCGCAATCACATCATACTGTGTACGACGATCAGATTCGATCAGCGGCTGTTCCAGAACCATACGAAGAACCGGGCGAGCGAAGTACTCTTCCTGATCCTTACCGTTGATTGTGACTTTACCAGTACCCGGCTTCAGCCAGACACGAGCAGTGGCACACTTACGGCGACCTGTGCCGTATGAACGACCATGCTCATCAATCTTTGGTTCAACATTGATCGGCTCAAGCTCAATAGTTGTGCCTTCACCAGTTGTGACTGATTTCAGATCTTCAAGGGATTGTGCAGTAGTCTCAGACATACTTAAGCAACCTTTGTGTTTTTGGTGTTCATCGCCGCAAAATCAACAGCTTCAGGCTGTTGAGCCTCATGCGGGTGCTCAGCACCGGCATAAACACGCAACTTAGAGAGCTGCTTGCGAGCCAGTGAGCTTTCCTTAGGCATCATGCGCTTAACTGCCATTTCAATGGCACGCTCAGGAAAACGACCGGACATAATTTTTCCGGCTGTCGTTTCCTTGATACCGCCCGGATGACCCGTGTGGCGATAATAGATTTTGTCCTTGAGCTTATTGCCCGTGAACTTTGCTTTTTCAGCATTGATTACAACGATAAAATCGCCGGTATCAATGTGCGGTGTGAAGTCAGCGCGGTGCTTGCCACGCAGGCGTTTGGCGACGTAGGAAGCAAGGCGACCCACAACGACATCGCTTGCGTCGATAATGACCCACTTGTTCTCAACGTCGGCTGGTGCGTTATATGTTTTCATTGCTCCGTCGGAGCCTCTTCATCGGAGTTATTGGATAATGTTCAAGCGCCCGCGTTTAAGCACCAGAAATAGCCTTGTCAACGCGAGTCCGGCCCTCGCCCTGCTTTTCCTGGCAGTATCTTGCAGCCAATCTAACGATACAGTCGAGCGTGACCCGCAAGTCACACCTGAGACCGTAGCGCCACAGGGGCTGGTTCTACCCGCCGTGTGGCAGTCAGAAGATTTAGGGGCGCCCCTAAATAGTGTCGCTGTCGCTGGCGAACTCGGCTCGACCGTCGCCGTGACCTTCGAGGATGGAGGTTTGCAATTTTTGAATTTTGAAGGCGACCGCATCACACAGAAAGCTGACCTTGGCGTTTCACAGGTCGCTGATGGGCGCTACACTCTATTGTCCGGCACGCCTGTCACGCTGTTTCCGGGAATCAGCGAGCGCGGCGACATAACTCTCTATATACATGGCGGCGAACTACCCGAGCCACTTGCCTACCCTTTAGACGTCGGAACAGATGAATATGCTCTGGGCCTCTGCACAGCAGCGCCAAAAATTGAAAGTGACGGCGTTGTACGGCTCGGCTTCTGGACAGAAGGCGACAAGCGCAAATTAAGATCCGGTCGAATTGTCCAAGTCGCGGACGAACTCGTATTCCTGCCTGACGAACCAGTGACGACCAATGTCGATATAACTGCTTGTGTTCTTGAGGACACGGGCGCGACAGTCTTCTCCGCACCCGCGATTGCGTCCGCGCGGCTGGAGCGCAGGAATTTCACATATACAATGACGCTCGATTCGTCTGGCGGCTATCTACTCACCGATACAGAGGGCGGCGTTACGCCATTCACCGTCAGCGACGGCATTACAGTGCGCGTCCCGCCGCTTCCGGTTGACATTGCAGGGACCGGCGACGCACGCGGCGGAGGCTATTCAGCAGGCGTCGTTGTGATTGCCGGGGAATCATCCGGCGGCAAGCATGCAGTCACCTATATTGACCCAAGCATCGTCACTCTGAAACCGTTTGGCTATCAAGCTGACCAGTAGTTCGCGTCAGCCAAGTTAAACGGACAGCGGCAAGCAGGACGACCACGCCCAGCCCTTGGTGGATGAGCGCTAGTCCGAGTGGGGCGGCACTAACAAGCGTTAAAATGCCCCACAATGCTTGCGCCGTGACGAGTGCGGCCAGCACGCCAAAGCTACCGCCTAATGCTTGGCCTCTGAACTTAAATGCGGCGAACAGTGCCAATGCCCAAAGCACATACGCCAGAAACCGGTGATTGAACTGCGTCGCGGCCCGGCCTTCGAACAAGCTGCGAATACCAAGGTCGGGATAAATATAGTTTGATGGAAACAGCTCTCCGGCCATCAATGGCCAATCTGTATAAGTGCGCCCAGCATCTAGCCCAGCCACCAGTGCGCCCCCAAGCATTTGAGCACTCGTCAGGATCAGAAGCGCCAGGGCCATCATCTTTGCAACGCCAGAGACTTCAACTGCTTTCTGCTTTCCAAGGTCGAACCAGAACCAAGCGGTGATGCCAATAATCAGCAGCGCCAAACCAAAATGTGTCATCAAGCGATATGGCGCGACATCTACACGCGCGGTCTCGCCAATGCCACTTGCAACCATCCACCAGCCGATCGCGCCCTGCAGTCCGCCAAGCCCAATCAACACCAATAGACGCATTTTCCACTTACGGCTCAGCCACTTTTTAGCCGCGAACCAAACGAAACCAGCAATCGCGACCAATCCGATCAAGCGACCAAACAAGCGATGTCCCCACTCCCACCAATAAATAAACTGGAACTCGGACATGGTCATATTGTAATTGACCTGCTGGAATTCTGTCGTGCCCTTATATTTCTCAAACTCGATCAGCCATGCAGCATCCCCAAGCGGCGGCAACGCCCCTTTGATCGGGTCCCATTCGGTAATCGACAATCCGCTATCGGTTAGACGGGTTGCGCCGCCGATCAGGATCATTGCATAGACCATAAGTCCGATCAGGATCAGCCAGCGGCGGATCCAACGTGCGGCAACGGGGGAGATTGTGCTTGATGTCATGCGCTCTATTTGTCTCGTGATACACTTTCAGCAAGCCCCCAAGGCGTCGCAGGTAAAAAGGAATACAGTATGAAGCGGTCACAACGCAGACTGGTTGCCAGCATCACTGTCATCTTATTCTTGGTATTCTGGGCGTGGGCAGCCACCACGATTGGTGGATATCTCGCGGACGCCCCGAAATGGCTAACAATGATCTATTTCATCGTAGCCGGCATCGGATGGGCACTGCCTTTGAAGCCAGTGTTTGGCTGGATGAACTCTGGACCAGAAGAATAAATTTATCGAAATTCGGCTAAAAGTTGAATTCTACCTTGCGTTGCGCTGTGTTTTATGCGACTAAAAATCACAAGCATTTATTGGTGGTTCAGCGATTCTTTGCACCACTTCTGATAGGTAGATAAAATTTCATCTATCCATTTAGGAACAAATAAATCCCAATTTTCTACTTCTGATTGCGTTCCAAGGCTGATGGTGGCTCGAGGGACACCAAAAAACTATCAATCAGAAAGATCGAAAAAAATGAAAAACCTCAAAATCCTCGCAATGGCTTCTGCCGCCGCTCTTCTTGCCGCTCCAGCTTTCGCTGCTGATGCGAGCTCTACAGCGGGTGCTGATATTATTGCGCCGCTTCAGGTCAGCAACACTGCACCATTGTACTTCGGTACAATCGCACCGAGCACGACTGCTAGCGACACAGTTATCGTAAACGCAGCAGGCGCCAAAACTTGTGGTTCTGAACTAACATGTTTGACAACTGATCACACTGCAGCGGCATTCGATGTTGCTGGCGAGGCTGACTATTCTTACGCAATCACGCTTCCGTCTTCTGTGAACATCTCAAACGGTTCTGGTGGTACGATGGCTGTGAACAACTTCACTGTCGGTGGCACACTGACTGTTGCTGCGAACCAAGCGTCTGGTGAGTACACAGGTACTTTCGCAATCACTGTTGAGTATCAGTAGGCATCCCCCCGGTTCCGGCGGGCTCACCCGCCGGAGCACCCTTTATCTTATCAAGTTTCAAGGAGGCTGGGATGCCCATTACAATTAAGCCTCTATCGGCCCTTATCTTGGCCTTGGCATTATCCGCACCGGCAGCCTTCGCTCAAGTTGGCGATGACGATATTGGCGGCGGCGGTGCTGACCCTGATTTCATCGGCAATACTGGCACAATCATTATTAACGGCCTCGGTATCACAAACTATCAAGATCTCTATTTCGGCGTTATCGCACCAAGCATGACAGAATTTGGCGTCGTCCAAGTCAAACGTGGTAGCAACAACAACTCTGTTTGTGACGCTAATCTGGTTTGCCTGCAAAATGGCACACGCGCCCGTTATAAAGTGATCGGGACGCCCCGTCTTTACATCAACATATCTGACCCGGGCTCAATCACCGTTAGTGATGGCTCCGGAAACACGATGACCGTCGACTCCTTCTCCGGCGCAGGTAGCGGAAACGATACCGCTTGGCGCGGCTGGCAACGTCTGCGTTCAACCGGAATTTCACGCTTCAACGTTGGCGCAAACTTGCACGTGAAACCGAACCAGCCCCCGGCCATTATACGGGGACATTTGTTGTCTCTGTTGACTATCAGTAATCCCAAATAGGACGCTTAGAATGCTTCGGACCCTTACAGCTCTTGCCATAATGGCTTCTGCTCAATTCGCTCTGCCCACGCCCGCCTCCGCAGAGCTACTGATCGCGCCAACCCGTGTTGTGCTTGATCGCAGTGACCGCTCAACCGAACTGGTCGTGGTCAATAAAGGGGCCGAAGAAGCAGCTTTCAGAATTAGCATCGAAAACCGCCGGATGAACCTTGATGGCTCCATGGAAGAGGTCACTGAAGCGATCGATGACGAGCTGTTTGCCAAGGACTTTATCCGCTACTCCCCGCGCCGCATCGTTCTAAAGCCCGGAGAGCGCCAAACCGTTCGTGTTTCAGCGCGCTTAAACGGCGACATGGCAGAAGGCGAGTACCGCTCCCACCTTCGCCTTCAAGGCGCACCGCTCAGTGCTGGCCGAACCCTCCAAAGCGCGACGTCCACCGACAGCGGCGACCTATCCATCCAACTGATCGCGATACGTTCAATCACAATCCCGGTCATCATGCGCCTTGGCCAACTTGACGCCGATGTCGATATTGAAAGCATCAATCTTCAAGAGAATGATGCCGAAGACGAAACACTTCTTGTTGCCCGCATGACCAGAACGGGCAGCCGCTCAACCTATGGCGATATCAAAATATATGCGCCGGATCAGGTCGAGCCTGTCTACTTTGCCAGAGGTATTGCGCTCTACACTCCCAATACGGAACGCGACCTTATTTTACCGCTACCGAGTGAACTTCGCGCCGCCCTAACGGGTAAAGACATTCGCATTGAATATGTCTCATCCGACCCGCAAGCGCCCGGCGTCATTGCAAACCTAACGACGCGCCTGCCGTAACCACACCCTCTCCTGAAAGCGATACTGATGCGATCCCTCCTGCTCGCCACACTCGGACTGTATCTGTCCTTCAGTGCCAGCGCGCAGGAGGCCGATCCATTCGACATCCTATTTGGCGGTGCAGACACCGTACAGACAAGCACATCCGATCAAACCGGACAGGATGACCTCAGTATTGTCCGCGTGCGCTTGCGAAAGTTCACATTGAACAATTCCGTTCCTGCCTACGATACTGAAGCCGGGCTTTGCCTGCCACTTCAAACAATCGTCGATGCGTTAGAGTTTCCCGTTAAAGTCGACGGTGATCGCGTCTCAGGTTGGTTTATCTCTAGCGATCAAAAGGTGGACATCAATCTGATGGACCAAGGCGGCGATTTTGCGAAAACTGCTGATGGATGGTGCGCCACCCTCGGCGCATTAAACACCTTGTTCAACTTCGATATTTCTTACGATCAACGCACGCTGGATGTGGATATCACGCCAAGCGCAATCCTTCCGATTGAAGCACGGCTAGAACGAGAAGCCATTCGCGACGAAATGGAAAGAACAGGCAACGTTTCACGTCCAGATTATCAGTTCGTCGAAAACCCATATCGCTGGCTAAGTGTCCCGGTCGGAGATTTTGGGCTTGAGGTGAATTCCAACTCCGGAGGCAAAGCCGAAGCCCGAGCATCAATCGAACTAGCTGGCGACGTCCTAAAAACCACGGGCCGATTACGCTCAGTCTCCGGCACTGAAAAGATGTTAGACGGGCTACGGCTCACCTTTGATCGCGGCAACGCGAAAGGGACAGATCTCGGCCCTCTCAAAGCGAAACAAATGGCGTTCGGGGATATCTCCGCGCCCTCCATGCCGCTCATATCGAAAGGCACCAACGGCGCTGGCGTGATTATCTCCAACAAATCTGCTTTGGCAGCCGACCTCTTCGACACAACCGAAATTCGCGGGCCATTGCGGGAAGGCTGGGAAGCGGAGCTGTATGATGCCGGACAACTCGTCGCTTTCGTTACCAAGCCTGATAGCAATGGCGACTATGTGTTCGATCAAGTCACACTGCGCCCCGGCTTCAACCGTTTTGAAGTACGCTTATTCGGCCCGTATGGCGAAACCGAAACACGTAGCGTCAGCTACATGATCGGCTCTGAACTTAATCCTGAAAACGAAACCACTTACACATTGGGCGTCATCAATAATAGCCGCACTCTATTCGGTGAATTGCTAGAGGAAAACACATCCGAAGAAGACCTTATAACCCTGCCAGAGGCGGGCCCACGCGCGTTTGCAACGCTTGCCCACGGACTGACGGACCGGCTAACATTTCGTTTGGACGGCCAAGGGGAACTGGGTGAAATTAGCGCCCTTACAAGCAGTCTTCTCTACGCCGCTGACAGATCCTACGCCGCAATCCGGCTCGCGTCAGATGGCGGCCCTTCAACGGCGGTGCAGGCGTCCTACCAAAGGCGCATCGGCGAACGCAGCAGCTTTTCTGTAAACGCTGTTGACTATGGCGCGCTGGAGAACACCGTCACAGGCCTAGGTGCAAACCGCCTACAACGCGGCGCGAACATCCGCTTGGATACGATGCTCACAAATTCTCGTTTCGATTTACCCCTTCAAGGACAACTGCGATGGCGAGAGTTAGAGTCAGGCCTTCAAAGCCTTGACTTACTTGGCCGGATTTCCGGCGCGCTGCGGGTCTATCGATGGACGAATACGCTGCGCTATTCACAAACAAAAAGCGGTGGCAGCAATTCGCAGTCGCTTGAAGGTGAGTTCTTGGCCGCACGCTCCATCCGAAAGCTCCGCGTAAGGTCTAGCCTGACATATGACATGACCAATGGCTTTGAGCCGACAGGTGCGCTCGTGGGAATACAGCGATCCATGGAGGGCGGCAGCTCCGCTCAACTCAACGTCTCGCACGACTTCAAAAGCGGCGGCACCAACAGCCAAGCCAGTTGGTCTAAGCAGTTTGAAAAGTTCGCGCTGTCTGCCAACGCAAACCTTACCGATCAGGGGACATGGTCAACTGGGTTGAGGCTATCTTTCGCGCTGTTCAGAGACAAGGATCGCGGCAAAATCGGCCTCGCAGCACCGGGCCTCAGCCGCTCTGGCACCATACGCCAGCATGTCTTTCACGACCTCAACGCGAATGGCCAGTTCGACGCCGGCGAACCGGGCATAAAAGGCGCGCAGTTCATTGTCGGGAACTCTCTGCGCTCTGAAACAACTGATGCGAACGGTTTTGTCGTTCTATCAGGACTGCCAGCAGGATCAGACATTGATGTCGAATTTCAGATGGCCAGCCTCGACGACCCGTTTTTACGCCCGCTCTTCATTGGCCGAAAAACAATCGTCAGGCCCGGACAAGTTGTTGAGATTTCAACACCCATTCAGTCAACCGGAGAAGCCGAAGGCATACTGCTTGTGCAAAACGGCGAGCACAAAACCCCGGTGGCGGGTGTGACAGTGGAATTTGTCGACGCGATAGGACAGGTCACCGCGACCACCGTCACCGAATTTGACGGCTATTTTTATGCCGATGGTTTGCCAATGGATGACCTAACAATGCGGGTAAGCGAAAAAGCCCTCAACGCCACGAACACCTATGCCGCAGAACAATCGCTCCGCCTCACGATTGATGAGCCATCCGTGTTTGGGTTGAGCCTTCTAGTCATCCCAAATGGCGAAGCCGCAAGCTAGCGAAAGTTAGTCGTCACCCTCATAGGTTTTCCGCGCTTCCTTGCGCAGGCGCTCAAACATTTGAGACACGTCTTCTTCCTCGCCTTCATCTGCAACGTCCGCAGATGATACAGCTCCAGCGATCTTCTCTAGTGTCAGGGCATCTTCAGCGTCATTTGGTGTTGGCGTCTCGATCGTTTCAACCACTGTCTCTTGAACAGGTGCCGCTTGCACAGGATTTGCAGCCATTGGCGGCGCAGCCTCTTCAACATCCCGGTCAAACAGGTGCTCTGCCAGCCCACCAAACCGGCCTAGAACCGTCTCTGACCCAATCAGTGTCTGACCCACTGCAGGCATAATATCGACATCTGCCGGGACATAGATATCGCACCAGCCACCAAGGCGAAGTGTGCCGATATTTCGACCCAAACGAACTGCGTCGCCCGGCTCACCATTAATCTCCAAGCGCGGCCCTAGTCCGCCCGTTGCCGCGCGCATACCAATGGCGCGGCTTCCGCTTTCCAACGAAACATAAGCAACCGAAAGTCCCGGACGGTCCGGCTTGGTCGCCGCAAAGGCCGCCGGATCACCGGTTTCAAGAATGATATGATCCAGCCCGCCATCCATCGGCGCATAAAGTCCGTTAGTTTTCGTCGGCCCCACAGAAACCCGAACACGGGTCCAGCTACCTGTTGGCAGACGCAATTCATCCGGCGGCGTCGCGCCGCCAATAGAAACGACCATCCCGTCACAGGGCGCCACAATTAAATCCTCACCCGCCGGGGCTGTACGCTCGGCTGTGCGCGTCGCAAACAGAATGACGACCGCCGCTACAAAACCAATCCAGAATAAGGGGGACCAGAGCCAGCCCAGCAAAATGGCTAAAAGCCAGGCCGCAAGCGCTCCAACATATCCCTCTAAGTCAAAACCACTGCGAAGCCACGGAAAGCGGTTCTGGCTAAGATCTTGATCAGACATGGCAGGTCTCCTTTAGAGTTCGCCCCTTGGGTGCAGGATAGACTGCAATTATTCTGCCGCAACCGCCAACGCATCGCGTTTGGCTTGCCGCGCCCACATATCGGCATATTCGCCGTCCATTGCCAAGAGCGCCTCATGCGTTCCGCGCTCCACGACTTTGCCTGCCTGCAGCACGACAATCTCATCTGCATTCTGAATAGTCGATAGGCGGTGCGCCACCATAAGGGTCGTTCGCCCTTTAGACGCCTCTTCGAGCGCTTCCTGAACCGCCGCCTCAGTTGCACTGTCTAATGCAGAGGTCGCCTCATCCAAAACAAGTATGGCTGGGTTGGCAAGAATAACCCGCGCTATCCCGACACGCTGCTTTTCGCCGCCAGACAATTTCAAACCGCGCTCTCCGACGCGCGTGTCCCAGCCCTCAGGCAAGCTCTCAATGAAATCGAGAAGCTGGGCGCGCTTTGCTGCATCCCGCAACTCATCGAGCGTCGCATCTGGTTTGGCATAAGCAATATTGGAGCGCACTGTTTCATTAAACAAAACAACGTCTTGAGGCACTAATCCCAACGCACCGCGTAGGCTTTCTTGCGTCAGGTCGCGCACATCATGGCCATCCACGCGGACGCTGCCATCTTTCACATCATAGAATCTGAAAAGCAGCTTGAGCAACGTCGATTTACCCGCGCCAGACGTGCCAACAAACGCGACTTTCTTTCCGACCGGAACGTCAAAGCTGACATCCTTAATACCAACCGCGCGGGCATCATGGGTAAAACCGACATTGTCGAACACAACATGCCCCGCAGGAGACGTCAGGACTTTTGCATCAGGCCTATCCGCAACATCAGGCTTCATCCCAAGCAAGCCATATAGCTTTTCCAGATCAACTGCGCCTTGCTTAATCTCACGCCATGCCCAGCCAAGAATATTCAAGGGCGCATATAGCGACAAGAACATCGCAAAGACTGCGGTGACGTCGCCGATCTCCATTGTTCCCTCAGAGACATTCCAAGCTGAAAGAATAAGTGCGCAAATCAAGCCTAGGTTCATGACCAAAGCTTGCGCTGCGTTTAGAACGTACATTGACCGTACTGCATCAACATAACGGTGATTATAGTTCTCCATCGCATCGCTGAAGCGCTGGGTTTCACGGCTCTCTGCTGCGAATGACTTCACCGTCTCAAAATTCGTCAGAATATCCACTGAAATACCGCGAAACTTCGTATCCGCCTCATTCATTCGGCGACGTTGGCGCACCCGCCATTCAGTGATCACGACGGTGGCAATGACGTAGATGATAATCGTAATTACAGCGATTAAAGCCAGACTAGGATCATAGGCCACGGCCAAGGCAATTGATGCCAAGAATAAGCGGACGAAGGTCGGCCCAATGTTAAACTCCAAGAACCGTATCAGATAATCGATCGCCCCGGCGCCGCGCTCGATCACGCGATTAAGCGCGCCAGTACGGCGTGTTTGGTGAAAGTTTAGCGATAAGTTTTGAGCATGCCCAAAGGCATCGACGCTCGCCAATCTTTGCGCATCTTGGCTCACTGGCGAAAATAACCAATCCCGAACTTGCGGCAATGCGCCAGCGGCGAACCGAATGCCGAACGCAACACTTAGCCAGAAAACCGCAGGTCCAAGGCCCGCAACAAGCCCTGCATCATTCGATACCAGCTTGTTGACCGCGTAGCCCAGCAATAGCGGGAATGCGACTTCCAGAACCGCCGCGCCGAGCGTCAGCAAAATAGCCAGCACCATAACTGGCCGCCACTTCTTTAGCTCCGCTCGTGAAAGTAGCTTCAGAATGCGCGCGATCGACACCCCAATGCCGCCATCTGCGCTTTCGATCTTGTCGGCATCCGCCGTATCTATTGCATTACTCATGCACGCCATATGGGGCGATCCGCTAACCAGTGCCATGAAAAAATCAGCTTTTTGCGCGGATCACACACCTTTCCTCTAGCGCGCGGCGTTAACCTGACCTAGAGACTGACCCGTTTGAATCGAAGTTGAAGAAGATGTTGAGGTATAAGTCATGACTAAGTTGAAATCAGTATGCGTGTATTGCGGATCATCGAATGATGTGAAGCCAGAATATCTGCGCCTTGCTCAGGAACTTGGTCGCTCGCTCGCCCAACAAGACATTCGTCTCGTCTATGGCGGCGGCGGCGTTGGCCTCATGGGCGCTTGTGCAAAAGCCGCTCATAGTGATGGCGGCGACGTCCTGGGTATCATGCCGCGCTTCCTGCTTCAGAAAGAACGTATCTTTGAAGATGTCCCGCACGAAATTGTTGAAGACATGCATACTCGCAAACAACGCATGTTTGACGAAAGCGATGCCTTCATCGTCCTACCCGGCGGCATTGGCACACTCGAAGAAGCCGTTGAAATGCTGTCATGGGCGCGCCTTGGCCTACACGCAAAGCCGATGGCATTCCTAGACGAAGATGGCTTCTGGAGCCCGTTCTTCACGCTGATGGATCACATCATTGATGGCAAGTTCACACCGCAAGAATTCCGCGCGGCCCTCGTCCACGAATCAACACCAGAGGCCGCCATTCAGGCCCTGTGTGATCGCATCGTAAAAATCGGCGATTAATCCCAATAGGCCAAATAAAAAGGCGCCCCAAACCGGAGCGCCTTTCATATTTGTTCTTTTACGCAAAAATCAATCACACAGCCCAATAACGCCTAGAAGTGCATCATCTAAAGCACGTGAGAGCATTCCATTGGTTTCACCGGACGTGCTTGCCCAGTTCATATTTGAATGACGTCCACGGAAAACCTGTTCATCATCTTCGCTGCCTGTTTTGCGCGCTGAAAACACAACGGACGACATCTTGCTTGTCGCCTGAGCCCCAATTTCAGCACGCCTTAGAGCTAGGTCAATATTGCACATCTCTGGCGCTGCTTCATCCATGGGCTCGATGGTAAATCCGCGTGACGTCAGACTATTTTCTAGCCATTCGATAAAATCAACGCCTGACATGGGTCGCCCATACATGTCGGTTAAAACGGCCCCCTTGCTGCGGCGATCTTCAAGAGTGGAAATATTAACGTTTTCGACCTGACCGATCTTGCTGGTCTTTGCGCTAATTGAAGCTTGGCTCGACAATGAGGCAGGCTCAGTGACACAAGCAACAAGTCCAATCACGCAAGCAAGTGCCGCAATTTTCTTAGCTGCTTTGATGAGGGTTAAATGACGCATCGAACTTATTTTTCTTCGTAAGTATCATCTGTAACGATGTCTGCTGTAATCATTTTCGCAAGCTCTTCAGACGCCGTAGAAATTGACTTCACAAGGTCTTCAACTGGCATCGTGGCGGCGATCACGCCAAGTGCTGCCTCGTCGCCAATCTCAGCCAAGAATGCCTCAGATCGATATATCTTCCGCATCAAGTTGTCGGTTACCTCAAATTTCGCATCGTCATCCACTTTCTCTTTGTAAGCGTTCAGCTCTGCAATCGTTGGAAACATTTGCGCACTCGCGGTCAGCGCTATGCGACCTTCGTACTGCGATATTCTGCAGTCTCTGAGCGAACCAATTCAACATTACCAATATTCTCGATACCTGTTGTCTCAAGTTCGCGCGCAAGGTCTTCTTGAAGCTCGGCACCGAAGTCAAAATCGATCAGCTTATCACGAATCGGACCCGCAGCTTCTTCAGCCTTCTTTGTGCGATCCGCATTGATTCCCGAATCGATTAACGCCGGGATAAGACCTCCACCAGTCGCCGCTGCAACATTTGACACATTAATTTCAGTACCAATCTCAGCCGCCTTAACAACAAGAACTGTGTCAGTGCTTGTAATCAAAGGCCGCGCTTCAGCGTCAATCATATTATCAGGACGCACAGTTGCACATGCTGACAATGCAATTGCCGCTGCAACAAGAATAAGACGTTTCATTATAATCCTCTTTCAAAGTTAATGGTGTGATTAGTACAAATCGAACCTACGTCAACTGCTGCCATAAAGGCTTAAATGCCGCGGCGCGCATTCTTTACGGATAAGTCGAGAAACAGGTCTGACCTAC
>JAQWGO010000122.1 GCA_029238175.1 Henriciella sp.
TTTTGCCGCGCTCAAGCAGTTTGTTGCCGTGCCCGACCATGTCGCGGCCATACTCATAGCGCAGTTTGATCGCTCTGCAGTATTCGACCAGACCTTCAGCGCCGACAGGGTAGGGTCCAACCCAATAAGGTGAGGTCTTGGAATGGCCCGCACAGCAGCGTTTGCGTCTTTAACGAAAGTCTTGGCGGTGGTGCAGGCAGGCAATAGGAAAGTTACTGCGAGAAGAGCAAAGAGAGCAGGGCGCATGTGTTTGTTCCAGTAGATGTTTCCTGACGTCTAGAACGAAGGCATGACCAAACCGCAAACGTCATGTTTTAAATGGTTAAAATGCTGGTTACGGACAGATGACAACTTTGCCGACGACTTCGCGGTTTTGTAGCATCCGAAAGCCGTCCAAGGCTCGGCCTAAGGGGAGGGCAGCGTGGACTGCGGGGCGTGTTTTGCCTTGGCGCGCCCAGTCCCAGATTTGGGCCACATTTTCGGCTCCGCGTTCAGGGAATTGGCGTCCATATTCGCCCGCCCTCACACCAACGACTGAGAAGCCTTTGATGAGGGGCATATTGGTCGAAACAGTTGCGATACGCCCAGAGGTGAAACCGATCACGAGCAAGCGGCCATCAAAGGCGATGCAGCGCACACTCTCGTCGAAAACATCGCCGCCAACGGGGTCATAGATAACGTCCGCGCCGCGCCCATCGGTGAGGTTCTTGACCTGTTGGCGAAACCCATTTGCGGTGTTCAACACGTGGTCGGCGCCGTAAGCCTTCACTTTGGCGAGTTTCTCGTCGCTGCCACCTGTTGCGATGACCGTGGCGCCGAGCAATTTGCCGACATCAACAGCCGCCATGCCAACGCCGCCGCTTGCGCCGTGGACAAGGAGTGTTTCGCCAGCTTTCAAATTGCCTCGGCGAACCAGAGAGACATAGGCTGTCAGGTATGCGGCGCTGTAGGAGGCCGCTTCTTCGAAGGACATATTGTCCGGCTTTTTTTGCAAGCCTGCTGCGCTGACAATGGCGTATTCGGCAAATCCACCGAAACGTGCGCCGCCGCAAACCGCGTCGCCGACTTCGAAACCGTCTACATCGTCGCCAATCGCTTCAATAATGCCTGAAATGTCCATGCCCGGCGTAAAGGGAGGCTCCAGCTTGAGTTGATACTTGCCTTGGGTCAGCAAGATGTCAGGGAAGTTCACACTGGTTGCGGCAACTTTGATCAGAACCTCGCCCGGCTTTGGCGTTGGCTTGGGGACATCTCTGACGCCGACACCTGACAGGTCATCGGTGAGCGTGTGGCAGACAAGCGCGCGCATTTAGAGTTTGGCGTAGGCCGCGCGGACCATTTCTGCGATTTCGCGGCAAGCTTCGTCTGCCGCTGGCGCAACAGCCGTAAAAGCGGTGAAGCCGTGTGCGAGGCTGTCAAAGCATTTGTAGACTGTTTCTACGCCTTCGGCGTCTAACTTCTTTGCATAGGCCGGGCCGTGATCGGCCAATGGGTCAAAACCGGCCGTGACGATGACTGCTGGCGGTAAGCCCTCCAATTTTGGATTTTGGCCCGGGGAAACACGCGGGCTGGCGCGGTCCATGTCTTCGGGTAGGAAATGGCCCATGAACCAATTCATTGTATCGGTGCTGAGCGGGTATGTTTCGCCATAGAGCATCGCGGATGGGAATTCTTCAACTAGATCTGTGGCGGGATAGATCAGCAATTGAAGGTCAGGCATTGGGATGCCGTCTTCGCGGACATCCTGACAGAGAACAGCGCTGAGGTGTCCGCCCATACTGTCGCCGCCGACTGTTGCGCGCCCGGCGGGTGCGCCGTGTTCTTCAGAATGCTTCAAAGCCCACTCGTAGGCGCAAATGAAATCTTCCAGTCCGGCAGGGTGCTGGTGCTCAGGGGCCAGCCGATAGTCAACTGACAGGACCGGGCATTTCACAATACTCGCAATCATCGTGCAGAAGGCATGACATGTCTCAAGGTCGCCAATCACGCCGCCGCCAAAGTGAGCATAGACCATCATTGGAGCCTGCGGGTTTTGATCGGCTGGTTTATAGAGGCGAACAGGAATTTGGTGGCCCGCACCGGACGCAATATCGAAATTGTCCCAGCTGACCCCTGGTTCTGGTTTTGCCGCAAACATTGCTAATCCAGCAGCGGAGGCGGCGCGTCCATCTTGAGCGCTTAGAGAGGACATTGGCGGCTGCTTGGCCGCGCCATAGGCTAAGAACTGAAAGTTTGGATCAAGTGTGCGCCCGCCAATCGTAACGGGTTCGCCGCCCGACATTTTGACTTTCCAGCTTGCGGGTAGTTTCAGCAAAAGCTTTGCAATTGTGGCTTGTAGGCTCATGGCCGTATCCTCCCGTAATTATTATTATGAATTGCGCCCGTATTTTGTCAGCTCGTCGATACTTGTGATGATGACTTGTGTGGCGAAGTTGGCGGCATAGTCGGCATTAACGGGACGGCGTTTCAACATGTGATCGCCCATCTCTCTGGCGATACCAATCGCTGCGGCTGTTAGGTAGTCGGTATCAATATGACCATTCCCGGTTTTTTGCAGAACAGCCTCTAGATCGGTGCGAATTTCGTCAGAAATGCTTTGCATTTCCGGTGTATCAACGCGCACGCCAATCAAGGCCATGTGCGGGGCGCCTGCCTCAATCGCGGGGTCGTTTTCGACAGCTAGAAAGTTGAAATATGCACCATAAGCGGCGCGGATATAGCCTTCTAAATCTTCGGCTTCTTCCCGAACCTTTTGCAGCAGAGGGCGAAAGCGTTTGACGCTATCGTCGGCGATGGCTTCGAAGACTTCTTCTTTGGATTTGAAGTAATTATAGAACGTGCCGCTGGCCAAATCAGTTTCGCGTATGATGTCACGGATGTTGGCCGCCTCGTAGCCAATGCGCGCAAAAACAGTCCGCGCGGCTTCCAATATAGCTTTGCGGTTTGCTTCCTTGGCCAATGCGCGCTTACCGCGCCGGACACCTAGATCGGCAACGTCTGACATAAAAGAATCCCTGAACTTTCTTTTGAAGCCCTATGTGCGCCGATTTATGACGGAACGTCAACTTTTTGTTTGGGCAAGTCGCCATCTAAACGCATTCTGCGGCGGACGGTCATGAAGACGCCCCAGATTGCTCGCAGGCCGATTAGCGCGAGAATGCCCCAAAGCGGGTTCCCGAGAAGGGCCAAGCCACCCGCCCCAGCAAATATTCCAAAGTGTAGGACAACGACCCGGCCATAAGGCGCGGCCATTTCTTCGCCGACGTCGGTTTCTTTGTACTGGCCCCGCATGATGAAGTCGCGAACATACAAAAAGACCTGAACCACGATGATTGCGCCGATGAAAGTTGGCATATTCGGCGCTGAGTTCAACGCGTTCTCAAAGAGGCCCCATGGCGAAAGGAAGCCGAAGCTGCCGCCTGTTTCCATGTTTGCGAAAGCGGCGACGAAAATGCCGTGCACAAAACAAAACATGCCATAGTGGACCGTGAAGAACGGACCTAGAAATACCATTCCCAGCAGGCCAAATGGGCTCTCTTTCATGCTTGATGCAATCATGCGTGCGAGCGCGACGGCGCCGACGATCAGATTTTCTAGCCAGTATAGAAAGACAAGCGGCGCGGCGCCCCAGCCCATTGTTAGCACGGCCCAAATTGGGAAGAGGTCTACGGCTAGAATAACCCATGCGACCGGGTCGCGGTAGGTGCGTGCAAGCGTGTTGGGGTCGAGGAAGTTTCGCACTTAGTTCGCAGGTGCCTTAAGCTGTGGAAGTGTTTCATTTGTCGGGCTGTAGATGAAGGCGTGTCCGGCTTTCCATTCGCCATTGTCGAGATATTCTGAAGTGACCACACTGGTGCCGTCATCATTCAGCACGCTGGTTGAGCGCACTTTTGTAATCGATGGGTGGCCTTCGACGGCTTCTTCTGCGGTGTAACTGCCATCGTCATTGACGAACATCACGCCTTCGGTGCGGAAGCCCGCATTGGTGATGTAGACGTAAGCGAGGTCGCCGGTTTTGGCGTCTTTGTAGACGTAAGTGTCGCCGCCATAGGCCCCGTTAGCGAGCGCGTGCTTGATGAGTATGGCTGTGCCGCCCAGCGCCCATTCCCAAGTCTGTGTGTCTGGATTTGGTTCTGTTGAGCCATCCGCAGGCGCGCCGCGAAAGCTTTTGCCGACGAGATTTGCGAGGGGGCCGAAGGTTTCGACTTGCTGAACGGTTGGTGCTGGCTGTGAAACAGGAGTTTCGGTCACTGAAACTTCGCCGCAAGCGGTTACGAAGGCCAGAAGTGCAATCGCGATTAGTCTCATTTCGTACTCTCTCTAACTGCCCGTATCCAAGCCCGCATAGGCCGGAAAATCGAGCGGGTTGTGGGCTGTCAGGCCCCATGATTTCTTTGGCGTATTATAATCACCGCGCAGAACTTCGTAATGCAAATGGATGCCAGTGGCATTGCCGCTTTTGCCCATGCGGCCAAGTGGTTCACCAAATCCAACACGTTGGCCCGCCGCGAGTGCAGGCGCGAAACTCTCTAAGTGAGCGTAGCGCGTATAAACGCCGCCGCCATGGTCGATCAGGACTTGATTGCCGAACCCGGTTTGTTGGGTGACTTCAAGGATGGTTCCGGGCGCGCCAGAGTAAACCGTGCCCGCTGGACGAGCGAACAAGTCTATCCCTTTGTGCATGCGGCCATTTCGGGGGCCAAAACCAGAAGATAGGCAAACATCATTAGCGGGCGCGGCAGCCAGCACAGTGCCGAAAGCAACAATGATTGGGTTATACTCAATCACCTGTCCGTCGGCCGCGCTGTTGGGCCGATTGGACACAGACATGTTGCAAACAAACAGGTTCGCATTCGGCTGAAACGGCCCTTGGGGCGGTGTTTCGAATGGCAAATTTTTGGTGTTGCCAGCAGGATACTTAACCGGAGAAGGGCTTGAGCAAGCCGCCAGCGTAAAGGCGGTGGCCAGCGCGACTGTAACGAGACGCATGCCGCGCTCCTTCTTGGTTTAGGCGTTCACTTTCGCCCGTTTCTTTCCACGTTCGATCTCTTTCATCAAATCCTTGACGTAAGTGTTAAAATCCACCTGCATTGTATGTCGCGCCGCCTGATAGAAGTGGCCCATATGGGTTTTCTCATCTGCTGCTGTGATGCGGTCCATCTCTGCGTGTGAGGGGAATGCATACGCGCCCGTGACGGCGAGAGCAGCCAGTTTGGACTGTTGCTCAGCAAAGTTCACGAGCGTTGGCAGCGGCTGTGCGAGCGCGAGGAAGAAAAGGTTTTCATAGCCCGGCTTCACCATGCGCTTATACAGCGGGAAGCGGTTGTCGACTGGGGCCAAATCGGGATTATCGAAGAATGGAAAGCTGACTTTGTAGCCCGTTGCCCAGACAATCGCGTCGATATCTTCGCGGCTGCCATCGGCGAAGATGACGCCGCCTTGATCAAACCGGTCTATAGCGCCTTTGGCATTGATGTCGCCGCAACCCACACGCGTCAGAAACTCGCCAGATACGGATGGATGCGCGTCGAGCGGTTCATGGTCGGGCT
The DNA here is from genome assembly GCA_029238175.1 of Henriciella sp. GTDB lineage: Bacteria > Pseudomonadota > Alphaproteobacteria > Caulobacterales > Hyphomonadaceae > Henriciella. The sequence goes on from JAQWGO010000122.1 coordinate 5,550, forward strand.
TGGGTAGGCCGTAATTTTCCGGATTACCGATCTGCTTTTTGATCATATTGCGGGCCAGCTTGCGGCCAATGCTTGGGGGCATCCAGCCGGGCAGGACGGCCTTGTCGGCAGGCTCACCGTTCAAGTATTTTGGGAGCACCCATACGCCGCGACGCATGGAGATGGTTAGCTTTTTCGCAATCGGCCGCTGTGCCAGTTCAGAGGAAATATCCATTGCCGAATTGCCCGCGCCAACGACAAGAACGCGCTTTCCGCGAAAATCATACGCTTCGAACGGATCTTCGTAATTGTGGCTATGGATTTGGTAGCCTTTGAAAGTGTCTTGTCCCGGATAATCATCGGGTGTGCGCGGGTCCCAGTGATGACCGTTCCCGACGAACAGCCATTGATAAGTCTGGGTTTTGCCATCTGATGTGGTGATATCCCAATCGCCATCGTCGCGGCGCGCCGCCTTGGTCACAGCAGTGTTGAACTTGATGCTGTCGCGCAACCCGAAATGGTCAACATAATCATGGAAGTATTGCAGAAGTTGGCTGTGGTGCGGAAAATCGGGCCAGTCATCCGGCACGGGATAATCCTCAAACGCCAAGCGCCATTTGGACGTGTCGATGTGCAGGCTCTCATAACAAGAGCTCATACCGTTTGGGTTCTTATAGTACCAATTGCCGCCAATATTGTCTGACGCTTCGAAACAATCAAACGCGACACCATAGTCTTTAAGGCGTTTGGCCATCGTAAAGCCGCTACACCCTGCGCCAATGATGCAGGCCTTGCCGTTTGGTGGTGCGTCGAATGCCATGTGTGTTTCCCCGATATATTGGTTTTTTCTTATAGATTGGGATGGTATCGACGTTTACGCGAACGTCAATTTATGAGGCCGGAATGAGCGACCCAATCAATGACTTGGATGCCCGCATCGCATTTATGCGGGCGAACATGGAAAATATGATGAAAGTCACGCCTTGGGCTAATGAGATGGGCTTTAAGGTGACGCGCATCGAAAAGGGCCATGTCTGGGGCGTTCAGCCTTTTGATGAGAAACTGATTGGCGATCCGGAAACGCGGGTCATCCATGGCGGCGTCATTACGACCTTGCTGGATAATCTGTGCGGGTCGTCATGCGGTGCGGCGCTTAAAGAGTTTCGGTTTGTGGCAACGTTGGACTTGCGGATCGACTATATGCGGCCAGCGGAAAGCGGCCGTGACATTCTGGCGGAAGCTGAATGCTACCACATCACCAAATCCGTCGCGTTTTGCCGGGCGTGGGCGTATCACGAGACCCGCGACAAGGTGATTGCCACAGCGCAAGGCGCATTTGCGATTAACCAGCCGCGCACCAACCTAAAACCGGGGAGCCAGCTATGAGCGAGACCATCTCACGCGGCGATCAGTTGAAAGCTTTTCTGGATCAGGTGCCGATTGTGCAAACACTAGGCATGCATTGCGATATCAAGGGCGATGATATGGTTGGCGTTCTGCCGTTTCAGAACAAACTCATCGGCAATTTCACGATTAAAGCTCTGCATGGTGGGGCGATGGGAACCTTCCTAGAAATGACAGCAATGGCGCAACTTTTCCTCGTTTCAGACGCACCGCGTCCGGCCCGCACGATCAATATTACGGTTGATTACTTGCGGCAGGGTAAGGCGCAAGACCTGTATGCCCGCGCCACGGTTATCAAACTGGGCCGGCGCATGGCGAGCGTTAGAGCTGAAGCTTGGCAGAGTGAACGCGATAAGCCTGTGGCAGCGCTTTTGGGGCACTTTTTGGTTGGGTGAGTTTCGTGAGTTCGGAAGCAAACTTGCGGGGTAAAAATTACTTAATTTGCGTTGTTTGAATAATTAAGCAGTTTTTTTCGTACTTAGAGATTTTATACTATTTAGGAGTGGTCATATGAAATTGTGCTCAGCATTTTTATTGACTCTTGGATTTGTTTTTGGGTTTATTTCCCCTGGTTCGAAAGCGCATGCGCAAAAAGCGTTCTCCATCCCATCAACAGAGGTTCATACTCTTGTCGAGGCGACCTCAGGCAGAGAATACGATATCTACGTAAAGCTTCCGGTCGGATACTCAAAACTTGAGGAAGCCAATCGCCTTTATCCGGTTATATACCTCAATGATGGGCCTTATACATTTCAAGTCGCTTCAGGAGTAACCCATTTGCCGATGGGCGGCAGCAATAAAATGGACCGGGCTATTTTAGTCGCCATTTCGTTCGCTCAAAATGAAAATGGCATGGCGAGCCGTGTCCGCGATCTGACTCCGGTTCAGGACAAGGATTGGGTAAGATACCAAACAGGTGGAGCGCCCGTTTATCTAGATTTCATTGAGAGCCAGATTATCCCTTTCGTCGAAACTAATTATCGAACGGATTCAAAGCGTCGCACTCTATCGGGTCAGTCTCTTGGTGGATCATTTGGAGCTTGGGTCATGCTTGAGCGGCCCGAGCTTTTTTCCAGCTATATCCTGACCAGCCCATCACTTTGGTTCAAGGATAAGTTCATATTTGAAATGGAGCGCGAGTTTTCGAAAGCTGAAACAAAACTTGAAGCGAAAGTCTATTTTGCCGTTGGATCGGAAGAAACACCAAGTAACGGAGTGCGTCATCCGATGCGGTCGCAGCTTGAAGCTTATGCTAAGCAGCTTGGATCACGCGGGTATAAGGGGTTGCAAATTAAGGCCGAAATTATTGATGGCGCGATACATGAGACGACCTTCCCGCAAGGATTTACGAGAGGGGTGCATTGGATATATGGGACAGCACCGAAAGAGTAACTGATATGGTTATTCGTGGTTCAAAGTAGGATTGAATGCTCCCGCTTATCCATCACCCTGACTATGACGCGCAATCTGTCGGCGATGAGCATCGGTTTCCGATGCGCAAATATTCACTGGTGGCGGAGATGCTTCGCGCGCAGGGGTATGCGTTTGAACGCCCGGATCATGCGCCGCAGCGTTGGTTGGAACTGGCGCATGATGGCGACTATGTGCATCAGGTTCTAACCTCGTCATTAGACCGGAAGGCCGCGCGCCGGGTGGGGTTTGAGATGACGCCAGCGATTGCGGCGCGTTCTCGCGCATCTTGTGGCGGGACGACTTTAGCGATGCGTCGTGCGGTGGAATTTGGGGCCGCCGCGTCTTTGGCCGGGGGTAGCCATCATGCCGATCGGGATGGCGGGGCGGGGTTTTGCGTATTTAACGATGTCGCCGTTGCAGCCTTAGTTGCGCTTGAAGAGGGCTTGGCCCGGCGTATCGCGGTGATCGATCTGGACGTTCACCATGGTGACGGTACGGCTTTAATCTTTGCTGATGATCCGCGTGTTTTTACCGCGTCAATGCATTGCGAGGATAATTGGCCGCGCGTGAAACCTGCGTCTGATCTTGATGTTGGATTAGACAAAGAAGTAGGCGACGCCGTCTATCTGGAGCATGCGCGAAAGCTGGTTCGGGATGTGATTGATGCTGCCAAGCCTGATTTGATATTCTACAATGCTGGGGTTGATCCGCATGCTGATGATCGCCTTGGCCTGCTGTCCTTGAGTGATGATGGACTGCGCGCGCGAGACGCGCTGGTGGCGGATGCCGTAAAGGCGGCAGGCGTGCCAATTGTCGGGGTTTTAGGCGGAGGTTACTCTAAAGATGCCGCCGCGATTGCTGGGCGACATTTGTTTATGGTCAATGCGTTGGCCGCGATCATTTAGTCGATGATTAGCTTTGTCGGCGGGCCTTAAAAGCGTCTAGCCTGTCGCAAACGGAAGCAGAGATTGTATCGCTTCGTACAACATCACCGTTTGAGCGGACGATCTTGAACGTGGTTCGGATGCCTTCTTTCGCCAGACCGCTACGCCGGAAGACAGGGCACATTTGGTCTTGGAACTGGATTGAAAAATTATTGGGAAATCCCATCCGTACAGACCCTTTAACCTCAATCGCAAACGTGATCTCTTTGCGTTCGGGATCATATTCTTTTGAAGACAAGGCCATTTGCGCGTGATTCATGCCGGACGCTTTTAAGCCATCTGACACGCCGCGACCAATCTCATCGCCGCGCTCTTTCAGCCATACGGTGCGCTCTTCATCGGTCGCTTCAGCATAGTCGATGGAGCTTGTTGGCGTAACAGTTGCGCCGATCGCGCCAAGGGCGACAAGTCCGCCAACGATTGCAAGTAACCACTTCATGAGACCATTTCCTTGCTCGTGAGCGTATCAAAATAGGATTTACGGCTTTTGAAGCGGTTAGATTGAATTTCAACGGTTGTTTGAACCTGCGATTCCGCAGACATAGTGGGCATGTCCACGGTTAACGCTCCAACCCTTGAAGATGCACGCGATCTGCTGCAGCGCGTATATGGCTATCCGGATTTTCGCGGGTTGCAGCCGGACGTCATTAAGGACGTACTGGAAGGCAAGGACGGCTTGGCGGTTTTGCCAACTGGGGGCGGGAAGTCGCTTTGCTATCAAATCCCGGCATTGCTGCGAGATGGTGTTGGAATTGTCGTGTCGCCCTTGATCGCTTTGATGGCTGATCAGGTAGATGCTTTGAAAGCGGTTGGTGTGCGGGCTGAGCGGCTTGATAGCTCAATGGCCTATGAAGACCGCATGGCGGCGCTGCAGGCCGCGGGGCGCGGCGAGATGGACATGCTGTATGTCTCTCCAGAAGCGTTGGCGGGTGGCTTGGTGAATTCGCTATCGCGGTTAAACGTGTCGCTTATTGCCATTGATGAGGCCCACTGCGTTAGTCAGTGGGGGCATGATTTCCGGCCTGATTATCGCGCGCTAGGCAAGCTGAAACAGATTTTCCCCGATGTGCCGCGCATGGCCGTTACCGCGACAGCTGATGCGCGGACGCGGGCCGATATTTTGGAGCAATTAGACCTCAATCATCCAGCTTTGCATGTGGCGAGTTTCGATCGCCCGAACTTGACCCTGTCGGCGGAACCAAAAGCGGGCAATAAGACTGACCGTTTGGTGAATCTTATCAAGCCTCGAAAAGGCCAAAGCGGGATTGTGTACGCCGCGACCCGTAAAGGTGTTGAGAGCACCGCAGAGGCGCTGGAACGGTATGGCATCCCGGCGCTAGCTTATCATGCGGGTCTTGATCCGGACGTAAGAGCCGAACGTCAGCGCCGGTTCTTACTCGAAGATGGTCTGGTCATGTGCGCGACCGTGGCCTTTGGCATGGGGGTCGATAAACCAGATGTACGGTTTGTGATCCATGCCGACCCACCAAAAACGATGGAAGCCTATTGGCAAGAAGTTGGCCGCGCGGGCCGTGATGGGGAGCCTGCTGAAGGGGTTGCCTTGTTTGGCCCCGCTGATATGCGCCGCAGCCTGATGTGGACCTATGACGGCGATGCCAGTGAGACCGTAAAGCGCGTGCAGATCACGAAGACACGGCAGCTGTTCGCGTTCTTGAACGGCGAGGGTTGTCGCCGCCAAACCGTGCGCCAGTATTTTGGTGAGGAGACGGCTGAGGCCTGCGGAGACTGTGATAATTGCCAGTCTGAAGGCCATGAAAGTCACGATGTAACGCGCTGGGCGCAAATGGCTGTGTCTGCTGTTTTGCGCTGCGGTCAGAAAATTGGACGTGGGCGTTTGTTGATCCATTTGATGGGGCAGGCCAAGGATGGCTTTGATACAGAGCTTTCCAACCAATCGACGTATGGCATCGGAGCCGAACTTCCGAAGCCGGGTTGGAACGCGATTTTTGATGAATTGCTGTTTTCAGGGCTGCTGGCGGAAGGCGGGGAAGTGACCCGGCCATTTATCATGGTGCCCGACCATGAGGCGATCAAAGCCTTGTTTAAAGGAGGCCGTGAAGTCCGCCTGAAGACTGATCCGGCCGCGCGCCGCAAGACGTCTCGTCAAAGCCGTGTTGCAAGTGTGGCCTTCGCTGAACTTTCCAATCGCGACCGTGAGCTATTCGAGGCCCTACGCGGATGGCGCGTTGAAGTAGCGCGAGACAAAGGTGTGCCGCCTTACGTGATCTTCCACGACAAAACACTGGCCGCAATCGCGACCGAGCGCCCGGTTGATGAGAGCGAGTTACGCTTGATCTCTGGCGTGGGTGAGAAGAAGGTTGGACGCTACGGCGAAGATATAGCCCGCATCGTGCGCGAAGCTGCCTAGCAAAAAAGCCGCCCCAGAAGGAGCGGCTTTCATGATTGTATTTCAAATGCCTTTAATGATGTCCGTAAGCGCTTTCACCATGCGTGGCGGTGTCTAGGCCGCTTTCTTCGTCTTCCTGACTGACACGTAAGCTCATCAAAAGTTTGATGACAAAGAGCAATATTGCGGACGCGATGCCAGACCAGACGCATACGGCAACAACGCCAGTTAGCTGCGCACCTAGTTGGCTGGTTATCGTCATGCCTTCGGCCAAGCCCGGTGCCATTGGGCCGAGTGTGGCCAAAAACGGAATAAGCAACGTGCCTAGAATGCCGCCGACGCCGTGAACCGCGAACACATCAAGACTATCATCAATCTTCATTTTCGATCTGATGAGTACGACGGCCATATAGCAAATCACGGCAGCTAGCGTGCCGATAATGATAGCGCCCATTGGACCAACTGAGCCAGCCGCTGGAGTAATTGTTGCAAGGCCGGAAATCGTTCCGGTTGCGGTGCCGACAAGTGTTGGCTTGCCATATTTGAACCACTCGATTGCCATCCAGACGAGAGATGCCGTGGCTGCTGATAGGTGTGTCACCAACATGGCTTGGCCTGCGCCTGTACTTGCGCCCAGCGCTGAACCAGCGTTGAAGCCGAACCAACCGACCCACAACATACATGCGCCCAGCATGACAAATGCAGGATTATGCGGCGGGCGGATATCTTGTGGGAAGCCTGTTCGCTTGCCCATCATCAGGACGAAAACCAGCGAGGTGATGCCTGCGGTCGCGTGCACGACGAGGCCGCCGGCAAAGTCAGCCACGCCGCGATCAGCAAGCCAGCCGCCGCCCCAGACCCAGTGAGTCACAGGCGCATAAACAACAATCAACCATAGGGTGCTGAACAAGAGGACAGCGCCGAAATTGACGCGCTCAGCATAGGCGCCAACAATCAGGGCAGGCGTAATGATCGCGAACGTCATCTGGAACATGATGAAGACGCTTTCAGGGATCGTCCCCTCCATACTGCTTGTTTCGACACCGCCTAAGAATGCTTTTGACAAGCCGCCCCAAAGCGCGCCCGTGCCTTCAGCGGCGCCATTTCCATCACCAAAGGCGATTGAATAACCGACGACGATCCAAACAAGTGACATCAGGCAGGCCAACGCGAGGCATTGCATCAGGACCGACAGGACATTCTTGCCCTGCACAAGGCCGCCATAGAACAGGGCAAGGCCTGGTAGGGTCATAAACAAGACAAGGGCTGTTGAGGTTAGGATCCAAGCGGTGTCGCCAGAATCTGCGAAAGCTGGGTTAGCTAAACCAAGTGTAGATACAAGTAGGAAAAGAGCGCGAGCCAATCCGGCCCCGCTAAACAGGTTTTTCATCATTTATTCGCCCTCCCGAAGCGATTGGTGTCAAAATCGACATTGGCTGTGGCCAGGCAAGTCACGTTTATGGAGCTTTTGGGCGTAGGTCTGTTTTTGCGCAGGCTTTAGGCAGTCTTGCCGCTTTATTGGGCGAAAGCGGTCAAGGCGCGTGCTTGATTTAGAATCGAATGATTGCCGAGCCACGCGTGTTCAGGCAGAAACCCATCAAAGGACTTGATCATGGATATGTTAGACGCTGCAAAAGCTGTTCGCCTGAATGCGCACGCACCATATTCTGGTTTTAAAGTTGGCGCTGCGATTAGGTCTGCTTCTGGCGTAATCTATGCTGGGTGTAACGTTGAAAACGTGGCGTATCCTGAAGGAACCTGCGCTGAAGCTGGTGCTATTTCAGCTATGGTTGCGGCGGGTGAAACTGAAATCACCGAGGTCCTTATCATTGCCGATGCCAAAGAGCCGATCACACCCTGCGGCGGCTGTCGCCAGCGATTGGCTGAGTTTGCGCCGCCGGACGTCGCGATCACGATGATGACAGTCAGTGGTCAGACGAAAACTGCGCAAATGGGAGAGCTTCTTCCAGGTGCATTCGATGCTAAGTCGATGGAAACCTGATCTGACGTGACCGCAGTAGCGAATTTATCCCATGCCAGCGTCATGCGGTTGGCCGTTCCGGTTATGCTGGCGCAGGTGGCGATTGCGGCGACTGGAGTCGTGGATACTGCGATCATGGGGTTGAGCGGTGACAAAGCTGATCTGGCTGCAGTGGCGGTTGCGAGCGCGGCGTTTGGGTTCATCTATTGGGGCTTTGGCTTTCTGCGCATGTCGACGACAGGTCTGGTTGCGCAGGCCATTGGAAGCGGTGATCAAGCGGGTGCGCGCGCCGTACTGCAGCGCGGACTATTGCTGGGTATTATTGTTGGCACGGTGATCTTTGCGCTGGGGCCGCTATTAAGGCTGCTTGTGTTCATGCCGTTCGGTGTTGAGTCAGAAGTTGAGGACTTAGCCAAGGGATATTTCTCTGCCCGGATTTGGGGCGCGCCGGCTTTATTGATGCAATATGCCATTACGGGATGGTTGCTTGGGACAGGCCGGACCGGGGCTCTGTTGGCGATGCAGATCGTGATGAACGGTGTGAATATCATACTCGATGTCTGGTTCGTTATGGGCTTAGGTTGGGGCCCGGTAGGGATTGGTGCAGGTACCGCGATTGCCGAATGGGTCGCTTTGGCGTTCGGCATTGCCATCGTCTTCAAAGCTTTGAAGCGTGAACCGGGATTGTTTGATCGGTCGGCACTCCTCGCCATGTTCAACGCTAATCGGGATATATTGATCCGAACACTGGCGCTTCTGTTTTGCTTTGCATGGTTTATCCGTTCAGGCGCGATGATGGGGACAGCGCAGCTTGCTGGAAATGAAGTGCTGCTGCAGTTCATCACTGTTTCTGCCTTTGTGCTCGACGGCTTTGCCTTCGTGGCTGAGAAAGAAGTGGGTGAGGCGTATGGTGGGCGCAATCCGGTTCGTCTGCGCCGCGCAATGCGGGTTACGACAGAGCTTGCTCTAGTTTCAGGTGTTCTATTTAGTGCGGTCTATTTCATCGGCGGCAGCGCGGTGATTGAGACATTTATTAAGGACGAAGAGGCAAGAGCTGCGGCGCTCGCATTCTTACCTTATTGTGCGATTGTGCCTTTGATTGGCGTTCCGGCATGGCAGCTGGATGGCTTCTTCTTAGGCGCAACGCGCGGCGGCGCGATGCGCACGGCGGGTGTCTTTTCGGCGGTGGCCTATGTTTCAATGGATATTCTGCTGAGGCCGCTTTGGGGAAATACGGGTGTGTGGCTCGCATTTCTAAGCATGTATGTGTTTAGAGCGGGGGCGTTGGCTGTTTTCTTGCCGAGCCTATTGAAAGCTAGCGAAGATCAGCCCCAACCGCTTCAGCCACAGAGCTGAACCCATCCGCTTTCAGCAAGCTTGGGAGGTCTTCATTTATGCGAGCAACCAAGCCCGGCCCATGGATGCTAAGCGCTGAGTAAAGTTGTACGGCATGGGCGCCGCTGCGAATTTTGGCATAGGCATCAGCGCCGCTGAAAATTCCGCCGCAGCCGATCAGGTCGAACTCACCAAGCAATTCACTTGCGATTTCTTTCAAAACGCGTGTTGATTTTGTCATCAACGGCGCACCGGACAGGCCGCCGCTTTCGCCCTTGTGATGGCTGACTAAGCTGCCGGGACGGTCAATCGTGGTGTTTGAGATGATCAATCCAGACAGCCAGTGACCCGCGCCGCGAACGGTCTCGACGATGTCCTCAATAGCTTCGGAATCGAGGTCGGGTGCAATCTTCAGGAAGACAGGCTTCCAGCCATCAAAATCGCCGCCGTGCGTTTCTTCCGATGCGGTCTGAGCTTGCAATTGCGCGTTTTCGCAACGGTTCAATAGTGCTTCCAATGCGGCTTTACCCTGCAATCCACGCAGGCCGGGCGTGTTCGGGCTGGAGATATTGATCGTGATATAGGTCGCGATCGGATAGACCGCTGCAATGCCAGCTTCATAATCGGCGATGAAGTCATCGCTGGTCTTATTCGCCCCCACATTTGCGCCGAACGGGCACGTGATGTTTGCAGGATTACGGCGCAAGCGGCGGACGAAATAGTCCAGCCCGTGATTGTTAAATCCCATGCGGTTGATAACGCCTTGGTCTTCTTTCAGGCGAAATAAACGCGGCTTTGGATTGCCCGGTTGCGGGCGCGGCGTCACGGTTCCGCATTCGACAAAGCCAAAGCCAAAGCGCGCCATCTGGCGGTGCACATCTGCGTTCTTATCAAAGCCCGCAGCAAGGCCTACCGGATTATAGAATGTGAGCCCTGATCGCGGGAGCTCTATCGGCGTATTCCAAGTCGCAGGATTAATTTTTGGCAGGCCAATTCCTAGCTTCAAGCCTTTAATCGTTGCCTCATGCGCAGCCTCTGGCGACAGCGCTTTTACGAAAGGGAGGGCGAGATCAGCGAGGCTCATCCATCAATACTATCAGGTAGAATTGGAATGCCTGCCGTATTATTCTGTAGCACCCACATACGCTTAGCGGCATCAAGGCGAAGCGTTGAGTAAAGGTGGGGAAACAGTTTTCCGCCCCGGCTTTCTTCCCAGCGCACTTCGCCGCTGAAATGCTCTACGACATATTCGAGTAATCTAACTTCGGTTTGTCCGGGATAGTGCAGGCTTAGGGTTTCCTGCACCTGCTCGCGGGTCGACAGATGGACATATCCGTCACCCTCATCCAATGCGGTTTTGCTATAACCCAGCGCTTTGGCCGCGGCATAGTCTGGCGCGCTAAGGATTTTATAGACAAGGGTTTGCGGTAAATCGGTCATGGCTTGTCTTCACCCCTTTTTGAGCCATTTTCAAGCCTGAACAAGAGTGTGATTGATAAGACAATATTCCTATGATAGGACTTAATGTGTTGTTAACTATACACGTCGGGACAGGCGAGCATGCAACATGGGGATATCTGGCGCGGCGTTGATCTTTTGGCCGAGCATAATGATCTGACGCCGTCAGGGCTTGCCCGATTGGCTGGATTAGATGCGACCGCATTCAATAAATCTAAGCGTATGGGTAAAGATGGCCGTCTTCGCTGGCCTTCAACCGAAAGTATTTCGCGGGCTCTGTCCGCGGTTGGCGCTGGGTTTGATGATTTTGCGGCATTGGTTGAAGGGCGGCGCGGGATGACGGCCCCGCTGATCGGTTTTGCGCAAGCTGGCTCTGACGGGTTCTTTGATGATGCAGGGTTTCCGCTCGGTGGTAGTTGGGAAGAAGTCCGGTTTCCGGGCGATGAGGCCGATGGAAGCCTTTATGCCTTAGAAGTCAGCGGCGACAGTATGGAGCCTGCCTACCGGGCCGGCGACCGCATTGTCGTGTCACCCACTGCGCAGGTTAGAACCGGCGATCGCGTCGTTGCGAAAACCGTTGAGGGCGAGGTGATGGCCAAAGTTCTCACCCGGCGCACGCAGAGCAAGGTCGAACTCGCTTCATTGAATACCGATCACAAAACCCGCACGTTTAAGCCCGCAGAGCTGGCTTGGATTGCTCGCATCCTGTGGGTCAGTCAGTAATTGTAATATTAGCGCTTTGTATTTCGCATGTGCAGCAAGGAATAGACTTGCCTAAGCCCGCCTTGATGTGAAAGGACTTCTCGTCATGGACTGGGATAAGCTGAAATCTTTTCATGCCGCCGCCGAGGCTGGCAGCCTCACCGCCGCTGGTGAGCGCTTGAGCATTTCGCAGTCAGCCGTTTCCAGACAGATCGCAGCGCTGGAAGAACAGTTGGGCGTTTCATTGTTCCAACGCCATGCCCGAGGGCTGGTTCTCACTGATGCTGGCCATACGTTGCATCGGTCGACAGTGGAGATGGCATCGGCCGCGCAAGGCGCTAGCGCTGCGCTGCGTGATCAGCAGGACGTTGCGCAAGGTGACCTGATCGTGACGGCCCCCGTTGCGTTTGGGTCAACTTGGCTTGTTCCGCGCCTTGGGAAATTTGCGGCCCAGCATAGTGATATGCGGATCGACTTGCGGCTGGATGATGGTGAGAGTTACGACCTTCTCAAACTAGAGGCAGAGTGCGCAATCCGTCTTTGGGCGGCTGATAAGGCTGACCTTATTCAACGCAAACTCGCGACGGTTGCGACAAACCTCTATGCGTCGCCAGAATATATTGAAGAATATGGGATGCCGCGCACGCCGCAAGATTTGGATAATCATCGGATCATTGCCTATGGCGATGCGAAAAGCCCGATGAATGCGATGAGTTTCGCTGAACGTATTGGCCGTGATGATGCTGGACCGCGCAAGGCGGCGCTGACGGTTAACAATGTTCCGGCCATGCTGCGCGCGGTTGAGGCAGGTTTGGGGGTCGCGGATTTGCCGGATTATATGGCGAGCGCTGTGCCGCGCCTGGTTCGCGTACTGGAAGATTATACGGGCCCGAGCTTTGATCTTTATTTCATCTATCCGAGTGATCTGAAGCGGTCCAAACGGATATCTGCGTTTCGGGATTTTCTAACAACTGAAGTTGAAGCGTTCCGTAATTCGCCTTTGCGCTGAGATTTGCATTATTGAGGCTGTGTCAGGCTGACGCATATGCGAAATTGCATGGTGAATTTGCGGACATGCATGTTGCAATTACAACTAATTCTCCCATATAGCGCGTGTGTTAAGGTCTCGGACACAACCCGATCTTTCCTCCGATTGGGCGTTTCCTCCCCCAGACGAGACCGCACTTTAAGCCCGGCGCGTTCAAACGCAGCCGGGCTTTTTTTGTGTGCTAGAGGCGTCAGCGCCCCGGACCGTACTTAGAACGGCACGCCGTCGTCGGTTTCGCCTTTGCCGCCGACGGCTAGCCCGGCAAAATCAAACAAGCTGGCATCATGTAAATGGCTTGGACGGACCGTTGCCATTGCGTGGGCCATGACTTGCCTGACGCCGGGCTTTTTACGCTCCCATTCGTCTAGCATTTGCTTCATGGCGACGCGCTGTAATCCGTCTTGTGAACCGCACAGGTTGCAGGGAATGATTGGGAACTTCATGGCTTGTGAGAATTTTTCCAGATCGTCCTCTGCGCAAGTGATGAGGGGACGATAGACCATCACGTCGCCTTCATCATTGAGCAGTTTGGGCGGCATCGCTGCTAAACGACCGCCATGAACAAGGTTCATCATGAAGGTTTCAAGCGCATCATCGCGGTGATGGCCGAGGATGATGGCGTCGCAACCCTCTTCGCGGGCGATGCGATACAGGGTACCGCGCCGCAAACGTGAACATAGCGCGCAGAAAGTTCGATCGGCAGAGATTTTCTCCGTTACGATTGAATAAGTGTCCTCTGTCTCAATTCGATAGGGGACGCCCGTCGTCTCTAACCACTCGGGCAGGATATGCTTTGGAAAGCCAGGCTGTCCTTGATCAAGATTACAGGCGAGAAGATCGACCGGAAGTGCGCCTTGCCACTGCAAATCAAGCAAAACCGATAGCAAGCCATAGCTATCCTTGCCACCAGATAGGCAAACCAGCCATTTGGGCTTCTTTGCCGCGCTGCGATCAACCAATCCATATTGGTCGATGACCTGCAAAGCATTCCGTACCAACCGCTTGCGCAGTTTCTTGAAGCTGACGCTGGAAGGCACGTCTTTGAAGATTGGGGGGACGGTTGAGAATGATGTATCGGCCATGCCGTGTCTTGATCTGTTCAAGGCGATGACGTCAAGATACGTTTCGCTGATTGGGAGGAAACGAGATGGCGAAATCACCAGAAGAGCTGCGCGACACGATGATTGCGAACTTGCCTGAGAAAACCGGTAAGCCGCTGGAGGATTGGGTCACTTTGTTGAAGGCGAGCGGCCTAGAAAAGCATGGCGAGATGATGAAACTGCTCAAAGGTGAGCATGGGGTCAGCCACGGTTTTGCAAATCTAATTGTTCACATGGCGCGCGGCGGGATTGAACCGGGGCCAGCTGATCCGGTGGCTGAACAGTATGCTGGGGCGAAAGCTGGGTTGAAGCCGATCTATGACGCGGTCATCGCCTTTGTTTCTGCGCTTGGTGATGATTTGGAAATATCGCCGAAGAAAACGTATGTCAGTTTGCGGTGCTCCAAACAGTTTGCGCTGCTTCAGCCTTCTACCAAAACGCGGGTTGATCTGGGCATCAATCTGAAAGGGCGAGACCCCGAAGGGCGCTTGGAGGCGTCTGGCAGCTTTAATGGCATGGTCAGCCACCGCGTGCGCTTGGCCGAGGTTTCAGATTTCGACGCTGACGTGCAGGCGTGGCTGAAAGACGCTTACGATGCGGCTTAACTAAGCCGCTTTATCGTTCAGCTTATAATAATCGCGGGTCGTTGAGGCAGCGAGCTTTGCATCGGCTTGATCTTGTTTCGGCGCAGGCTTGGCGTGCTTTCCGATGCCATAATACTCTTCTGCGCACATCCAACGACGCTTTAAGTCCTTATGGTTTGGCGCATCGCAAGCATCTTTCGGCATTAGCATGCGGTTGAGCTTTGGGCGGTGCTTGCGGATCAGGTCTTCTTCAATCCGTTGGCGTTTGCTTTCAGAGCGGACGCACAAGAAATGACGTTCTGATGCGCCTTTCTTCTGGGCTTCGATCCACCGCTCATGCCCAATGAGGCGCGACTGAAGATTAGACGCTTTGCCGATATAGACCGGCTTTAGCCAGAAAATGCAGGTTCGTTTCACCATGAGGTATATCCCGCCAGCGTCCGGAATAGCATTGTCATTTTTAGCTTTCTGGAAGCGCCAATCTTCACGCGTTTCACCGCTCCAAGTGTACCAACGATCAAAAAACATGACTAAACTCTCCGCTTCGAAGGTTAACAGATACGATCAATCGGTTAACCAATTGCCAACGCTAAGAGGTCAGGGCCAAGGCTTTTCGAACCGGCGCGAAAGTCATGCGGTGATGGGGGCAGGGACCAAGTCGATTTAAGGCTTCAGTATGGGCGGCTGTGCCGTAGCCTTTATGCGCGCTGAAGCCGTATTCCGGATAATTATCGCATATCTCAATCATAAGCCGATCACGTGCATTCTTGGCGAGGATTGAGGCCGCTGAAATCGCAGGTTCCGTCAGGTCGCCCTTTATGATCGCGGTCGCTGGCGCAGGAAGGTCTTTGGGCAGTGCGTTACCGTCGATAATGATGTGCGTTGGTGTTGCACCAAGTGTCGCAATTGCGCGCTGCATCGCCATGAATGTCGCTTCGCGGATGTTAAACTCATCTATATCTTCTGGGCTGAAATGTGAAACGGCCCAGTATGCGGCTTTCGCTTTGATCTTCGGTTCAAGCGCTAAGCGTTTCTTTTCGCTTAGCTTTTTGGAGTCGGTCAGTCCTTCGATTGGCTGACTTGGATCAAGGATCACCGCGCCAGCCGTTACAGGGCCAGCCCATGGGCCACGTCCGGCCTCGTCTACGCCGCAGATCAGGTCTAAAGATATCATAAGTGCTTAAAATAGTGATTCCGGAGAGGCCGCCATGACAGACCCTTATGTGATTGAGTTTTCTGAAACGGGTGGACCCGAGGTGATGAAGAAAGTCGCCCGGGCACCGCGCCAGCCGAGTGCCGGGCAAGTTTTGGTTCGCCAAACAGCGGCGGGATTGAATTTCATCGATACATATTACCGGACAGGTCTGTATCCCGCCAAGTTACCTTTCGTTCCCGGCTCTGAAGGGGCGGGTATTGTTGAAGCAGTCGGAGAAGGTGTTTCGCATATTAGTGTTGGTGACCGCGTCGCGTATTTGGGCGCGGGGACGTATTCGACCCATTATACGGGGCCTGCTGCAACAATGCTGAAATTGCCGGAGGGTATTTCAGAAGAGGATGCGGCAGCGGTGCTGTTAAAAGGCCTGACGGCTTGGATGCTTCTGTTTGAAATTCGCCGGGCTTCGCCGGGTGATACAGCCTTGGTTTGGGCCCCAGTTGGCGGAGTTGGCAGCCTTCTCTTGCCATGGGCAACGGCGATGGGCGTTCGGGTCATTGCGGTAACGTCGAGCGAAGAGAAAGCTGCCCGCGCGAAAGCGTTAGGGGCGTCAGATGTCGTCTTCTCTAATACTGATGTTGCGGCGCAAGTGCGTGAGCTAACGGATGGCGAGGGTGTTGATGTTAGCTATGACAGTGTCGGCAAAGCTTCGGCTCAGGCTTCACTGAATAGTCTAAAGCCGCGTGGGTGGTGGATCAGTTATGGCAATGCATCTGGCGCGGTCGAGCCTTTAGCGCCAGGCGTTCTGGGGGCTAAAGGGTCGCTTGTGCTCACGCGGCCAATTTTGTTTTCGTTCGTCAGCACGCCAGACGAAATGCGCAAAGGCGCTGCGGCTCTATTTGGTGCGCTGAGGTCAGGAACGATTCAGGCGAATATTGGTCAAACGTTTGCCATGTCAGAGGCGGGTGATGCTCACCGGGCTATCGAAAGCGGAAAGACGGTTGGGTCGACGCTACTCTTGCCCTGATGCGTGCGGCTCTAGCTCAAGCAAAAGCGCGGGATCGATATAGAAGTCACGCTTGCGACTGTCGCTGCCTGGATTGCGCCACTTCACAGCCCAATGCAGATGCGGGCCTGTGGTGCGCCCGGTGTTCCCAGATGCACCAAGCCGTTCCCCAACAGATACTGTGTCACCGGGTGCAACGTCTACAGCCGACATATGCATGAAGACTGAAACCAGTCCGTCACCATGGTCCAGAAACACTGTGCCGCCTTCATAATAAAGGTCTTCATCGCCGAGGATCACTGTTCCGGCCGCTGGCGCTACAATCGATGTGCCGATTGGGACGGCGATGTCATAGCCATAGTGCACTGAAGTTTTGTCGCACGGCTTTCCGTCTTTGCCGACGCCGATATATTTTCGCGCTGGACCGAAAGGCGACGACATCGGACCATCTGTGGGAACAATGAAGCCGCTGCGCGCGCCGTTACCGTCTGAAAATGTACCAAATGCGTTTTGTTTTGTTTGCCAGCTGCGGCCAGCATGGGCTTTTTGTTCGGGCGTGCGTGCATCAACTTTGTCGCAATCTAGCCCTTCAATTGTACGAAACGGATCATCTCGCTTTGCGAGCGTGACCAGTTGCGGCGGCAAGTCGTGTTCTTTTGAAGCGACCTTCAGTTCGAGTGTTTCGGTTCGCAATAGGCCAATCGTGCCAACTCCATCTGCATTAACCGGTACTTCCCGCTTTGCTTCACCGTTTGGGCCCGACACGATCAGTGTGCTTTCAGCAGGCGCAGAGCATAAAAGCAGGCCACCTTGTGTGGCTTGCCCTGAACATGTCAGTGTTTCTGCTGCGATAGCAGGAGCGGGCAGGCCGACCCAGATCGCAACAATTAAAAGCCAGTCGCGCAGAAACATCTAAGCTTTCTCGACCATGCGAGAAGCGGCTGCAGCTGCGTCGACATAGGCTTCCTGCAAGTCGACACTCCAATAGCGCAGCGCCGCGAGCGGGATTTTTCGGCCGGTTACTGCGCATATGACATAGTCGCCCGCCGCGATTAGATCGAGGTCGGCATCTAGGTATTTGATATGAGCTTCGCCGGGTTGGCGGTTCGTTTTCTTAAGCATGAACACACCATGCCCCATCACGAACCTGTTGAAAAGACTCCTGTTCCAGAAGTTTCTGCTTTGTTCTTCGGAACATATGTGGTACGAAATTCTCAGCGGGCGATCCGGAGCCTATTTCAAACCGGGTATTGTTATAGACGAAAGGAAGCGACTCATGGCCAAAGCAAACTTACAACTCGTGGATAAGGAATCCGGTGTGGATAAGCAGAAAGCTCTAGAAACGGCGCTCTCCAATATTGATCGTGCCTTTGGTAAAGGTTCGGTCATGCGGCTGGGTGAGAAAACATCAATGGATGTTGAGTCGATCCCAACTGGGTCACTCGGCCTAGATATCGCA
The DNA here is from genome assembly GCA_029238175.1 of Henriciella sp. Taxonomy (GTDB): domain Bacteria; phylum Pseudomonadota; class Alphaproteobacteria; order Caulobacterales; family Hyphomonadaceae; genus Henriciella. Next base: position 23,484 of record JAQWGO010000122.1, read on the forward strand.
CTTGGTATTGGTGGTTTACCAAAAGGCCGTGTGATTGAAATTTATGGACCTGAAAGTTCCGGTAAGACGACACTCGCTTTGCATGTCGCTGCAGAAGCACAAAAGAATGGAGGCGTGTGCGCCTTCATTGATGCCGAGCATGCGCTTGATCCTGTTTACGCAGGAAAACTAGGCGTCGATTTGGACGATCTACTCGTCTCGCAACCAGATACAGGTGAGCAAGCGCTAGAAATTGCCGATACGCTCGTTCGGTCTGGCGCGGTTGATGTTTTGATTGTCGATTCGGTTGCGGCGCTTACGCCTCGCGCCGAAATTGAAGGTGAAATGGGCGATAGTTTGCCCGGCCTGCAAGCGCGATTGATGAGCCAGGCGCTTCGTAAACTGACAGGCTCAATCTCTAAGTCGAACTGTATGGTGATTTTCATCAACCAGATCCGGATGAAGATTGGTGTGATGTTTGGTAGCCCAGAGACGACATCTGGCGGTAACGCGCTGAAGTTCTATGCCTCAGTCCGGTTGGATATTCGCCGGATTGGTGCCCTGAAGGACCGTGATGAAATCGTTGGTAACCAGACTCGCGTCAAAGTGGTGAAGAATAAGGTTGCACCGCCATTCCGGCAGGTTGAGTTTGATATCATCTATGGAGAAGGTATCTCTAAAACAGGTGAGCTGATTGATCTTGGCGTTAAATGCGAAGTTATTGAAAAGTCCGGTTCTTGGTATTCTTACGGCACAGAGCGTATTGGTCAGGGACGTGAAAAAACACGAGCGTTTCTGAAAGCGCATCCGGCGATGGCGGACGAAATTGAGATGGAAATTCGTAAACGTTCAGGGCTGCTATCCGATGTTTTGCTTAGCGAAGGCGGCGGCGCTGAGGCTGACGGAGAAGACACAGCCAAAGCAAGTTAGGTCCTCAAAACTAGCAATATATGCAACGCGTCAGCTTAACGGCTTGGCGCGTTGCATATATGGTCATATATCCTGCAGCTGAATAAGCATTCCGGCTGGGGTGCGGGCTAAAGGAAATTCCATGACCAGTGTCAATGAACTGCGCGAAACGTTCCTCTCTTACTTCGAAAGTAAGGGACATGCCCGCAAAGCCTCGTCGCCGCTGGTGCCAGAGAGTGATCCGACATTGCTTTTCGTGAATGCGGGCATGGTTCCGTTCAAGAATATTTTCACGGGCGCAGAAACCCCGATTTCACCGCGCGTTACGACTTCGCAAAAGTGCGTGCGAGCGGGTGGTAAGCATAATGACCTAGACAATGTTGGTTATACAGCCCGTCATCACACATTTTTTGAAATGCTCGGCAACTTCTCTTTTGGCGACTATTTCAAAGATGATGCGATCGCATTTGGCTGGGAACTGGTCACGAAAGAGCTGGGCCTTTCTAAGGACAAACTTCTGGTCACGGTCTATTCAGAAGACGAAGAAGCAGCCGATATCTGGAAGAAAGTTGCTGGCCTATCCGATGACCGGATTATACGTATTCCAACCTCTGACAATTTCTGGTCGATGGGTGATACAGGGCCGTGCGGCCCATGCTCAGAAATATTCTACGATCATGGCGAGAATGTCTGGGGCGGCCCTCCGGGGTCTGCAGAGGAAGATGGTGATCGTTTCATCGAAATCTGGAACCTGGTCTTTATGCAATATGACCAGCAGGCAGGTGGTGAGCGAAACCTGTTGCCTAAGCCGTCAATCGATACAGGCATGGGGCTAGAGCGTGTTGCGGCAGTTTTGCAGGGTGTTCACAACAATTATGAGATTGATCTCTTCCAAAACCTGATCGCAGCCGAACAAGATGTTTACGGGCAGAAGGCTGAAGGTGATCATCTGGGATCATTCCGGGTGATTGCGGATCACCTGCGTACATCGGCTTTTCTTGTCGCTGATGGTGTGACGCCATCTAGTGATGGGCGCGGTTATGTTCTGCGCCGGATCATGCGCCGTGCGATGCGGCATGCGCACCTGCTTGGCGCGCGGGAACCGGGCATGCACAAGCTGGTTCCGGCTTTAATTACAGAAATGGGCGCCGCCTATCCTGAACTTGGCCGGGCGCAAGCCGCTATTGAAAATGCACTTGAGCAAGAAGAAGGCCGTTTCCAGCGGACCCTCGGTCGCGGCTTAGCACTGCTTGATGATGCCAGTGTTGATATGAAAGAGGGCGATGTTCTGCCGGGTGAAACCGCGTTCAAACTCTACGACACTTACGGCTTTCCGGTTGATCTTACCCAAGATATTCTTCGCGGGCGCGGCATGACTGTTGATGAAGATGGGTTCAACACGGCAATGGCCGTCCAGAAAGAGGGCTCGCGCACAGGCGGGTTTAAGTCTGGCGATGCGGCATCTGATGAAGTTTGGTTCAAAGTTCGCGACAAATCTGGCGTGACTAAATTCCTTGGCTATTCAGAGCATGAATCCGAAGCTGTTTTGAAGGCGCTTATTGTCGGTGGCGAGCCGGTCGATACTGCCGCCGCTGGGGCGCAAGCTGAAATCGTTTTGGACCAAACGCCATTTTACGCTGAAAGCGGCGGCCAGGCGGGCGACCGCGGAACGCTTACTTTTGCAAATGGTGCTCGTTTTATCGTGCGTGACGTTCAAAAGCGCGCGGGTGACTTGCACATCCATGTTGGTGAAGTTGCTGAAGGCGAGATCGAGGTCGGCAACGCTGTTTCGGCGGTGATCGATAGCGATCGTCGGGCGCGTGTTATGGCCAACCACTCTGCCACGCACTTGTTGCATGCTGCGCTGCGTGATGTGTTGGGTGAGCATGTGACGCAGAAAGGGTCTCTTGTTGAAGAGGATCGGCTGCGGTTTGACTTCTCCCATAACTCGCCGGTCACTGCCGCTCAAATTGAAGCGATTGAAGATCAGGTCAACGAAGTTGTGCGTCAGAACAATGCCGTTGGCGTGCAGGTGACGAGCCCGGACAAAGCGATTGAGGCGGGCGCTCTAGCGCTGTTTGGTGAAAAGTATGGCGATGAGGTTCGCGTACTTTCGATGGGCGCAGCCTTAAAGCCGTCTGATAAGCCATATTCCGTGGAGCTTTGCGGTGGTACGCATGTTGAGCGCACCGGCGACATTGCAACATTTGTTGTGACATCTGAGGGCGGAGTTTCAGCAGGTGTGCGCCGGATTGAAGCCGCAACAGGCGCGGAAGCGATAGGGTTTTTGCGAGGCCGCGCCCAGGTTTCTGTAGATCTATCTGAGCAGCTTAAGGTTCCGCTGAAAGATGTTGCCAAGAAAGTTGCAACACTCTCAGAAGATCGCAAAACGCTTGAGCGTCAGCTTGCTGATACAAAGCGTGCACTCGCTATGGCGGGTGAAGGCGGCGGGCCATCCGGCCCTGAAGAAATCAACGGTGTGAACCTGATTGCGCGCGTCGCTGAAGGCGTGGGTGGCAAAGACCTTCGCGCCCTGATTGACGAAGCTAAGGCGCAGATGGGTTCTGGTATCGCTGTCTTTATCGGCGTGAATGAGGGTAAAGCAGCTGTCGCCGTGGGTGTGACTAAAGATTTGGTCGATACACATTCGGCGGTTGAGTTGGTCAAAGTAGCCTCTGCGGTCGTTGGCGGCAAAGGCGGGGGCGGTCGTCCTGACATGGCGCAAGCTGGCGGACCTGATGGTAGCAAAGCTGAAGCAGCGCTGGACGCGGTTCGCGCATCGCTTAAAGGCTAAGTATTTGGCGGGAAAACAGGTTCTTCGTCGCCTGTTTTCCATTGCTTATATTTCGGCATGATTTTTTGGAAGAGGTCGCTATTCAGGTGACGCTCTAACCATGCTTGTAATTGCGGCAAGTCCAACTGGTCAAACCAAGTTCGGTCCGTGTTGGCGAACTGACGGATAAACGGAAAAATTGCGATATCGGCTAGGCTAACCCGGTTTCCGAACAGGTTGTCTGAGGCAGTGAGTTTGCTGTTCAATGTCTCCAAAAACGCTAGTCCCTTGGCGCGTTGGTCATCACGAACAATACCCTCGTTTTCATAGCGGTTCGGGTATTTGTACCGATCCAAGGCGCTTTTAAACGGGCCGTCACATTCCGTAATTAGGGCGCGGATATCCGCAAGCGTACCAGTTTCCGGCGAAAGCCACTGTTCTGGATCATTTTGAGAAAGCGCCCAATCAATGACGTCCAAGCTTTCTTCAATGACGTTGCCAGAGCCCTCGATAATAACAGGAACCGTGCCTTTGGGAGACGCCGCGAGCATTTCGGTTGGCTTGTCTCTTAATACGACTTCACGCAGATCACATTGCACGCCCGAAGCAGCAATCGCCATTCGCGCACGCATCGCATAGGGACAGCGCCTAAAAGAGTAGAGGATCGGGCGTGGTTTGCTCAATTAGGTGCCTAGTTTGCTTTTTTATGACTTGAAATACCTTTGTACGGTAGTTTCGATCAGCGGTTAGTGGGCTATTGTAGTCTACTAGAGAAAACGGTACTCAGGCGGAAAAACAATAGAGGCAAGAAATTTATGACAACCTACCTAAAGCATGTAGATGGATTGAGAGCTTTCGCTGTCCTAATTGTGCTTCTGTTTCACTTCAAAGTGCCAGGCTTTGAACATGGTTATTTAGGCGTTGACATTTTTTTCGTCATAAGTGGGTTTTTGGTTACAGGCGTGGTTATTCGTGACTATGAAGACCATGGAAAATTGAGATTTGGTCGATTCTTGTTTCGCAGAGTACGCCGTCTCTTTCCAGCGCTTGCAGTCACATGCGCAATCACGTTTATAGCTGCCTATATAATAATGGATTCTGCTAGTTTGGCTCGTTTTGGAGAGTCGCTGAGTGCTGCAATTATATCTTTGTCAAACATACTATTTTGGGCACAGTCTGGTTATTTTGACGTTGCTAGTGAAACAAAGCCGCTCTTGCATACTTGGTCTTTGAGTGTTGAGGAGCAATTTTATCTAATTTGGCCTCTGACTCTTTCATCATTTGCATTGATGTTTGGTGCTAAGAAAGCTGTCTGGCTTCCTTTGGTCTTACTGGTCCTGTCATTGTCTCTATGTATTTTTTGGCTTGGTGCTGGGTTCGACGCTAAATCTGAATCGACAGTTTTCTATTGGATGCCTTTTCGTGTCTATGAGTTGATGATTGGTGCTGGCGCGTTTTTTGTGTGGGTCAATTTGTCGAAGAGGATCAGTGAAGTCCCAATTGGTTTGAATGTTGTGATGAGTATCATAGCAATATGCTTACTAACTATAAGTATGTTGCCGACAAGCTGGTTGTCGCTTGTCCCTTTAACGTACCTTGCTGTTCTTCGAGGTGTTCTCGCCTGCTTTGGCGCCTCGATTGTCATTCTATTTTGCAATGAACGTTACTTAAAAGCTGTTTTAGTTTATCCGCCAATTGTTTGGTGCGGTCAGATTAGTTACTCTTTGTATTTAGTTCATTGGCCAATTTGGGTTTTTGCGAGCCCGTATTTCGCGCATGAGCTAGTGAGAGCGATTTTCATGATGTCGGCGTCATTTGTAGCGGCAGCGCTTCTTTACTACTCTGTTGAAAACCCTTTGCGTCGTGGATGGTTATCCAATCGACTAGGCAATAAAAGGGTGGCGGAAGTTTCAGTATTTGTTGTAGTGGCAACGTCGCTAGTTGTTTTAGGCATGCTTGTGCACAATGCCCAAAAACTCCCTTTTAGGGGCCAAGCGTTTTTAACGCCTGATCAAATTACCCAAGGTATGCAAAACCGTTTTGAGTTTGTTCGACGCGATTGCAATTTAACTAGAATTGACGATGAAAATGTTTGCAAAATGGATCGTAGCAAACAAGTCCTAGTAATAGGAAATTCTCACGAGCCAGACATTTACAATAGCCTGAAGTTCATTCTAGCTGACGAGTCAGAAGTCAACTTGATTTCATTTGGCACAGTCAATGGGTGTTCGCCGCGTATTGAGAACGGACAGCTTCTAGATGAAACAATTGCTCGAAATTGCCGAGAGCGCTCCGCAAAACTTGAAAAGTTGATTTCTGAGCGTAGGATCACTCACATTGCTTACGGTGCAAATCGTCCATTTGCTGCGGATAAAGAAGACATATTTGATGTCATTACAAATATTAATGAACGTATTCCGCATGTAAAAACGATACTTTTTGGCGGATTTGTGAATACAACAGATCTTTGTTCAAAAATAATAAATTCTGATATGACATACTCAGCTTGTTTTGATCCTACATATGTGAAAAGTTTCCCCGTCAATGAGAGAGCAGATATACCGTCGCGTGTTAAGGGTAGGTTTGAATATCTTTATATTGACAGGTTTTCAGTTATGTGTGCGGATGGTGTTTTAGAGAAATGTGAAGTTGTTGGGTATGGTGAGCCATTTTCTTATGATGAGCATCACATTACTTTTGGGTACTCAAGATTAATCTCAGACCGTATCGCTTCAAACTATTTTGAAGAGCTTGTGGAAGTGGGTCTGGTTACCAACGATTAAACTCTCATCTTGCGCGGCGTTAAATCGACTTCGTCGCCGAGATGAGCTTCGCCGCGCTCTGCTGCGAGTCGGACTTGTTTCTGGCGTTCCCGCAATCCGGCGATTTTGGCCTCTGTATGAGTACCGTTGCAACGCGGGCAAGAGACGCCGTCTTCATAGGTTGGCATTTCACGCTCTGCTGCACTGACCGGGAAGCGGCATGCGTGGCAGAGTTGATAGTCGCCAACTTTCAGGCCGTGACCGACGCTGACACGCTCATCAAACACAAAACACTCGCCGTCCCATAGGCTCTCTTCCTGCGGCACGACCTCTAGATATTTTAAGATGCCGCCTTGCAGGTGAAACACATCATCAATGCCGAGTGATTTGACATAAGACGTAGATTTTTCGCAGCGTATCCCGCCGGTGCAGAACATCGCAATCTTCGGTGAGCGGCCCTCGGCGGCTAGCTTTTCGCGGAACCCTTCAAACCATTCTGGGAACTCACTGAATGTCGCTGTTTCGGGATCAACCGCGCCTTTGAACGTGCCAAGTTCAACTTCATAATCGTTGCGGGTATCAATCGTGACCGTATCTGGATCGCTGATGAGTGCGTTCCAGTCTTGCGGTTTAACATAGGCGCCGACCAAGCAGGTTGGATCAGTTCCCGGGACACCCATTTTGACAATTTCCTGCTTCAAGCGAACTTTAAGTCGCAAGAATGGCATCGCCGTTGCTGTACTATCTTTGCTATCTAGGTTGCTGCATCCGGGGAGAGCTTTGAGCGCCGCGAGTGCGCCATCAACTGCCTCTGGCGTCCCTGCGATCGTGCCGTTCACGCCTTCGCTGGCCAGCAGGACCGTGCCCTTGACGCCCAGGGCATCAAGCGCGTCGTAAAGTGGTGCTTGCAGGCTCTCATGGTCATCAAGCCGGACGAATTTGTAAAAGGCGGTAACGCGTATCTCAGTCATGGTGGGGCTTATGCCAAAAATGCTTAGATCAGGCTATGCGTTCTTTCAGAAAGGTGATGACCTCTAACAGTTTCTGTTTTGTGACGCTGTTATCGGCGTCGACCAAATCAGCCGTCAGAACCGAATGCGGGTACTTCAAAGGTCCATCAGGGTTTCGATGTTCGTCTGCAATCACATGCTCTTGAAAGCGATCAGGGCCGACGACTTCGCGGATGGCATCGAAGCGAGCCGCCTTGCAAAGCTTGTCTCCGGCGAAGCGCAAACCCATCACATCTGTTCCGGCTGCGGCGAGCGCTTTGCGTTCCGCCTTGTTCATCTGTAAGCTGCCATCGCGTTTGGTCAGCAGGGATGATGCGGGAATGCCCGGCTGTGAGGTGACAGGCGCGGTCACCCAAGGGTCAAGCGCCAGTGTTAGCGCAAAATTGCCAGTCATGCACATACCAATAGTGCCAATGCCTTTGCCGCCAACTTCAGTGTGGAGGTCTCGCGAGAGCGCCCGTAGCCACTGGGTAACTGGGCCGGGATCGTTATTCTTGAAGAGATTGATTTCACGGCTGATGCAGGCTTTGAAAGTAAGCTTGGCTAGACTTGGCTTGGTCGGTGTTTCCGAGTGACCAAACAAATCTGGTGCCCAGACGGTAAAATGCTCTGATAGCCAATTTGCGAGCCGCCAAAACTCTGGGGTCATGCCGGGCAGCTCGTGCATTAAGAGGACACCGGGACCCGATCCAGCCTTGAAGACCGAGTGCGAAATTCCGTCATGTTCGAAAATCGATTGCGCCGTGAATGGTGCCGCGTTGGCCTGTCCAAGATCAGTCACTCTAAAGCCCTAAGCTCGCGAGGACGGTCTCAGTATCTGCGCCGAGCGTTGGCGGATCCAAGGCGATATCAGCGGGTGTGGCGCTGAATGAAACGGGATGTTTCATCGACCGGTACGGTCCGGCTTGCGGGTGCTCACGTGTCTGGAAAAAGTTGACGGCCTCAAGATGTTCATCCGTTAGAACATCCGCCATTTCATTGAAGCGCATTGAGGGGATGTTGGCCTCGTCCAGTAGGTCCAGCCATTCATCCGTTGTTTTTTGCAACGCGACTTCGCCGATGATTGCGTAAAGCTCTGTGATATTTTCTGTTCGCGCTTGATAGGTTGAGAAGCGCGGGTCGTCGAACACCCCTGTTCGTCCGCCCATTTCAAAGAACGCTTCCCATTGCTGGTCGCTATACGGGACGAGGCCGACATAGCCGTCCTTTGTCTTATAGGGCTTACGGTTAGCGTTGATGGAGCGGGTATAGGCGAGTTTGCCATTTCCGGGCAGGAAAGTCTCGCCATACAGATTTTCAACCATGTTGAAGAAGGTGAAGCTTTCCAACATTGGGACCTGCACAAACTGCCCTTCGCCAGTTTTCTCTCGGTGAAGCAGCGCGGCTAATGTTGCATAGGTCGCGAACAGGCCGACCGTCTTGTCGGCAACCAGACTTGGTGCGTAAGCGGGCTCTGACCCGTCTCGCATGACCGACAGGTGGGAGAAGCCAGACGCGCCTTGGATCAGGTCATCATAGGCTTGGCGGTGTTCATAAGGGCCGCCAACGCCGAAGCCAGCACAATGGACGTATACGATACCCGGATTGATCGCTTTGACGCTGTCATAGTCGAGGCCTAGCCGCGCCATGCCAGCCAGACGGACATTGTGAAAAAAGACGTCAGCGTCTTTCAGCAAGGCGACAATTGCGGCTTTGCCGTCTTCGGTTTTTGCATCCAATTGGACTGATTTTTTATTCCGGTTCAGGTTTGTATAGATGGGGCCAAGGTCACCTGTTGGGGATTTACCGGCGTATCGCATCGTATCCCCGGCTTTGCCCGGTTGAGCGCTTTCGATTTTGATGACGTCTGCACCAAGGTCACCGAAAATCAGCGTTGCAAACGGTCCGAGTACAACGCTGGACATATCGACAATTTTGACGCCTGCGAGCGGTCCGGTGCGTTTTTGAGTCTCGGTCATGCGGCATTTCCTGTCTTATGATAAGTCCTAGTTAGAGGGCATATCGCTGCGACAGCAAAGGTCTTTTTTTGTGCGTTCTGGAGCTGCCTGCATCGGCGCAGTGCTTATGCTTGATAGCTTTCTTTATGTTGCTTGCCACTGTCGCCGATTTCGTCCCAAGGCGCTTTTGAGCCGACCCAGATATGGTGGGCGATTGTCAGCTTGTCGCCGCCCTCAGTGATTGATCCAGCCGGAATGAACATGTGTGCCTCATCATTCTCGCCGGGTAGCGCTGAGCCGCATGTGCTGCAGAACCAGCTTTGCCAATCAGCATCGGGCTTGATCCAATTCGAAATCAGACCCTCACCTTGCAGCCATTTGAAAGCCTGTTTTGGCGCTATCACCACAGGTATAGAGCCACTTCCAGTGTAACGTCGGCATATAGAGCAATGGCAGGCAAAGATGGGTGAGGTTTCAGAACTCACTTCAAATTTAACCCCGCCGCAATTGCACTGTCCTGTCAGCATGATGATATCTAAAATCCCTCAATGCCAACATTCAGACAACAGAGCGTGTTGGAATATTGGCTAAGTTTATCCAAATGCCCCATAGGCTTGGCAGATCGCTAATGTAATTGTCTGTAGCTGGCGGTCAATTGCGTCGAGTGGCGCGATGATCTCAGCATGAATTTGATCGTAACCGTTCGCGTCGCTATCCGTCATGTGCCCGGTTTCATCTAGGGCGCGAAGACGTATTTCATTTTCGCGAGAGGCTGGGAAGATCGTACAAAGTACACTTACGGCTTCACCAATTTGCATGGTTTGGATAAGCCCCATAATGTCACCAACCGATTGTTCGTGTCGCTCTGAGACATTTGGAAGACGTCCCGCAATGGCCAGCGCTTTCATCATAAGCGCCTGCCGCACGCCATGTAGAACGTGTACGCTTAGGCGACCTTCATGACGTTCAGCCGAGCTTGGCGCTTTCTCCATTTCGGCCAACATCGGATCGAACTTGCTCAGATCGATGCTGAGCATATTGGCGATCTTTTCTATCGACGTATTGGTCTGACGATCCTGCAGCAGGTAATAGATCCGGCGATAGGCGAGAGCTTGTTCGCTATCTTCTGTCGAGCGGGTAAGGGCGACCCAAAAGCCGGGATCATATATCGCGCCATAAGCCCGCAAAGCCGGAACACTGGTAGCAGATCGCGCCATCGATGCGAGCTTGATCAGGTGGCGCATGCGCGGCGAGATTCTGATCAAATCATTGACCTGCGCACGTTCGCGGCGAAGCGCTGAGCCAATGCCTGCGGCTGTGTTCAGCGGAACGCCCAATTGTTGCAGCGTCGCATTGTGAGAGATGGCGCGCAGTGAGCGCGGGCCTTGCGGGCCTGAGCTGCGGCGGCGTTGGCGTGACCCCGCTTTGACGGGGAAGTTCACTGCGAAGTCACTTAGCAGGCGGGCATAGTCGCGATTGTCGAACAAGCGTTCATGCCATTTGCGTAGGGCGCGATAGAAATCCCAGACAAGGTCTGTACGTGTATAGAACGGGTCGTCCTCGGTGCCTTCGTCAGGCTCAGAAAGCAAGTGCAGAGCGAAGGCAGAATAGGTCGCGGTTGCGAGTTCTTCATTCGCGAAATGTAGGAAGCCATCGCCGCCCTGGAAGCTGACTTCATGGCGAAGGGGCACGCCGCGTCGGCGCGACTGTTGCCGGGTCCATTGTGATAATAGGTGATCGAAACGTTGTTTAAAGGTGCCAGGCCAAGCCCCACGCCCCATCGACTCGCCATGTGTATTGAAGATGAGCAGCGAAAGAGGCGCATCGGCTTTGCTGACTGCGCGGCTGATCAGGTTATGGATACGCTCAATCGCCATGTCGGCCGCGACTTGTCCGATAAATCGGCCAGCGTCAGAGAAACCAAGCTGAATAGAGAGATACCCACGTTGCTTCAGGTAGACCATATATTCCGGCTCTTCCAGCAGCTGTTCGATAAAACGTCCGCCCGTTTCCAGTGCTTCTGGCGTTTCAAATAGCGGCGAAATATCAAGCTGATGGGCAACGCCGTATTGGCGGGCGAGATATAGTGCGCCCATCACTGTTGCTGGGTTTTCACTCTCTGCGATGAGAAAACGGATCGTGCTGTCCGCGTCGATATGCTTAAGGAATTGCGCGCACATCATAAATTGTCGACGGGCTGTCGATTGCTCAAGGAACAAGTCTGCGAAATTGACGGGCAGAACATCCTTCGTCGCGGCGAGCGTGGATAGCTTATGTAGCGCGCTACGGCCAAGGTCGCGATTTTCTGTTTCCAGCTTCAAGTCGCGACTAATGACCGTGCGGATTTGGGCAGCATTCAAGCGTAGGTGAATACGCGCCGTGCCAAGACGCACTGTCTTCATGCGCGCAGCGAGCGTCAGTATCTGCCGTGCAAGCGTTGGATCAGCGATCAATGCGGTAGCTTCAAGCTCGGCGATCGTTGGCTCTAGCGTGTTTAGCTGACCGTCGTGGTTCTCAGTTAGCGCATTCGCAGCGGCGACGAGCGTATCTGGCGCGGTTAAGTCAGCGTCGAAGAGATCGGCATTCTTGCGGGTCAAACCCTCAGCCACGCCCAAGCGCTCGAAGATTGTTTCGAGTACGGTTCTCACGTCACCGGAGGCCGTTTCGATCAGCGCGGCAACCGATGCTTTATAACGCCCGAGCTGTGTTACTTTTTCCTGCAAGCGCATGGCAAATGACTGTGACCAGTGAATGTCTGTTCGGCCATCAAGATCATAACCGATCCAGCTTGCGATAGTTGGTGCATATGGCTTTAGCGTGCGCCATTGGTCCGGGAATTTCTGCGCTGCAACGTTCAATACAGTATCAACGTAGGCGGTCAGGGCAGCTTGCGCATTCTCGATCGCGTCTTGGGATTCTGCATGCTCGCCCAGCAGGGAAATGGACTTCGCCCAAGTTCGGTTATCGTCTTTCAGGCTTTGCGTTAGCTCTGCTTTAGATGCGGACGTTTCTTCCAGAACGTGATTGGCAAATGCAGCGCGCGCCGATTTGGGTAGGGCAAAGGTTGGGTGCCCGGTGAAGACTATTCCGCCCGTTTCTGACTGCACAGACGCACTGTAGGCATCCCATCCTTGCTCAGCAATAGCATTCAGGCGTTCGGTCAATTTTTGCTGATAGGAACCATCGGCGGGCATATGCTGTGCGCGGAATTTGGCTGCGCGTTGATCAATTAGATCCGCATAAACGTCCTGTGACAGGGCGCCGAGATCGTCGATTGTGATCTTTCCGGTCTCAAGTTCCCCGAACAATTTACGGGCATACGCGAAAACTGAGTTATACTGTGGATTATGATCAATGCGGTTGGCAAAGTCGCGAAGTGTTTCGCGAGCGGATTCAACATTGGGCGCGGTGTTCGTGTCTATCGCTGTCATACGCCCGGTGTAGCAGAATGCCGTAAGGTGACCAGTCCCAATTATGGGAGGCTAGGTTTCCGATTCTACGACGAACGCGCCCAAAACCTCAACCCATTCAAGGACATCCTCGCCCACGCCCTCTTTGCGAAGGAAGCCGGTGAACGCTGGGATAAGTTTTTGTGGGTCACCGCATTGGTCGACGGCCAAATTGAGCTCGGGAAGGACCTTGCGTTCAAACGCTTCCGCCAAATCCTTGAAGTCTTCGATCATGCCTGGAATTTTGAGCGCAGTTAACGGGCCGACATTGCCGCCCTCTAAAGTCTGAGAAAATTTTCTAAGACGGTTGATCTCGCTATAATTGCTGCGTGCAAAACTGGTCAGAACCCGCTCTGTCTTCCATTCAACCCATTCGGAGGTGCAGGGCTCTGGCTCCATCGAAGCACAGGCGCCAAGGGCTGCGAGACTAGCAAACGCAACAGTAAGTTTCAGCATGAATAATCCTCCTGCAGGTGAGTGTGACAGGCGGCGCTGGCTTAGGCAAACTGGAATGTGTGACGTTCCCGGTCAGTCGTCACATTGACAGGTAGGCCAACGGGGCTGTCTTCTTCCAATAGCCTTGGCATAGCCTCTGGCGCAGCGACGGCGATAAATCGTTCACCGGTTTCTGTGCGGGCAAAGATAATGCCGCCGGATGGACCATTTTTGCCGTGTGTTACTGTGTAGGTCTCCACGATACCTGTGGTTGGCGCGTCGGCGAGCGTGACTTTTACAGGCGCTTTCGCCATCGCTTCAACAGGATGGAAGCTTTCAGGTTTCGCGGTTGACCAGACACCGACAGCTTCCTTGGTCATCCAGCCGCCATTGGCAAGGACAAGTCCATACTCACCTTGATGGTCGCGCAAGTGCCGCGCCATGCTGACAATGCCGTGCATTGAGTAGTTGTTTCCGGGGCCACCAAAGAATGGCAATCCGCCGGTTAGCGTGAGGGGGCGCGTTTCGGTATTGTGGTCGATGCCAAGCACATCCATTGAGCTAAACACGGCGCAAGGAAAACAAGAATAGAGGTCGAATGCGTTCATTTCTGTTGGTGTCTTGCCGGCTTGTTCCAAAGCGCGGTTGATCGCCGTTTCCATCGCCCACGATCCGTCCAGCTTTGGCCGCTCCGAAATGTAATCGTCGCCCGCTTCGCCGCCGCCATGCAGATACACGCGCTTGTTCTGAGCCACCCCGAGTTCATCGGCTTTTTCCTCTGACATCAGGATCATGGCTGCGCCCTGATTTACAGCGTCTTGCGCGATATGCCATTTCAGGAATGGGTCTGCGAATGGGTAGTTTGCTTTGCTCGGCGTCGCGAGGAAGCTTGCATCGAAGCTGCTCGTGTCAAACTGCGAATCTGGATTGTTGGCTGCAACCTTCGCGAACTTGGCGAACAAGTCAGACATGGCGGCGCGGCGGGCGCTGCGGCCTTGGCCATCACGCGCGGCCATAGCGTTTTCAAACAGGGCGTAGAAATAGGCAGGCGCGACAATGCCATGCTTTATCTCAGCCCGGCTAAGCAACATGTCGCCCATGCCGCGGTCTTCGAAAGCGAGGTCCGCGCTCTCGGTCCAGTCAATTGCAACGCTATGTTTGCGGGCAGCTTTAGAGGCTTTGTTCGCCTCTGACCCAGTGACGAGCGCGCATTCGATTTCACCCGCATGAATGCGAGCGGCCATTTCATTGGCGAGCTGCTGCGGGCTTTGTCCACCAACTGCGGCATAGATCGCGCGTTCAGGTGCAGCGCCTATATCGCGCGCAATTGTGCCGGGCAGGTTGGAATTGTGCCCATGTGGGTGATTTTCGCCGGGAACGCTGTCTTCAAAAATCCGCACAACGGCGAGCGTATCAATTGCGCTGGGTGGAATGCCCGCATCTTTGAGTGCTTGTTCTGATGCTGTTACGCACAGGCTGTTCGGGCTCGGCGCGCCATCCGGGCCTGCAGTCCCGTCCCAATGACTGGTAAACTGTCCGACCCCAACAAGAACGGGGATTGATCCCTTAGGCATAGCGCATCTCCCAATAATCTTTCACAGAGGGATAGGCGATTGAGACAGTGGTTCAATCCGTGCCGTTGGGGGAAGGGCGTTAAAGCGTTTTTGCCCAATCTTCCGACCACTTGTTTAGGGGAGACAATTTTTCTAAGAGCGCCTCTCCTTGCTGTGAGAGGGCGTAACCCGTTGATGTCGTTTCAACCAAGTTGAGTGATCGAAGTGTTTTCAGTCTCGTGTTTAGGACTGTTGGTGAGACGGCTTCACACCGTGATTGCAGCAATCGGAATGTGTGAGGTCCATCCCGCAATTCCCAAATGATACGTAAGGTCCAGCGCTGTCCTAGCGCATCAAGCAAGACCATAATGGGCCGACCGCTATTGGACCCGCGTACGGCTTTCCCAGGTTTCAAAGGCACTTTTTGTATCTTTCTCTTTACGCTACTAAAAACGTAGCATGTATCGTTGCTATCTTTTTAGTAGCGAGGGGCTTGCATGTCCAATAAATTATCTCCCATAGAGCAGCCATATCCATCGGAAGTCGCAGGCATTCTGGCCGCGTATCCACAGCAGGACGGTTATATCCTTTCCCTTTTCCGAACCTTCGCCAATAGCCTAAGGTTCCTCAAAAAAGGTGTGCCGAACCTGTTAGATAAAGAAAGCCCTCTACCACTTCGGATACGAGAAATTGTCATTCTGCGTACGACAGCAAACAAAAACTGCGAATATGAGTGGGGAGTCCATGTGTCGATTTTTGCGCGGGCAGCCAAACTGACGCCGCATCAAGTCGCAGCGACCGCCTCGAAGGTGGTCGATCCAGAAAATTGGAGTCCAGTGGAGGCGAGATTAATCAATGTCGTTGATGAACTTTGCGCAAGTGGCGTCATCTCTGAAGACGCGTTGGCGGGATTCGAATCGGACTGGACGAAAGAGCAGCAGCTGGAAGTCCTAGCTTTGGTCGGCATGTATCATACAATCAGCTTTGTTGCGAACACTGCACGTTTGCAAAACGAGCAGTTTGGCGCGTCATTCCCGGCTTAGGCCTTCTTCACAAATTGCGTTTTGAGTTGCATCGGTCCGATGCCCGGAATCTTGCAATCGATGTCATGGTCGCCGTCAATCAGGCGGATGTTTGTCACCTTGGTGCCGACTTTCACGACGAGAGATGAACCTTTGACCTTAAGGTCTTTGATCACCGTAACCGTGTCGCCATCGACGAGTGTATTGCCGTTTGCATCTTTGAAAGTTTTGGAATTCGGATCGAGGCTGGGATCGGCTGACCATTCATGTGCGCATTGGGGGCAGATAAGCAGCGCGCCGTCTTCGTAAGTGTATTCAGATGCGCATTGCGGACACGGGGGCAGGGTCATTTGGTTTTCCGATTGCCCCGGATTTGATCCGGGGTCTCTGGCATCTGCTCTGTTTGTGTGGCAAGAGGTCCCGGGTCAAGCCCGGGAGCACGGCTTAAGCCACCAAAGCCGCCTCTGTTTTCGCCTTAACTTCGTCCATTGTTACGTCTGGCGCGAGTTCCACGACTTTCAGGCCACCTTCGACCACGTCAAAAACGCCAAGATCGGTGATGATCATGTCGACGACATTCTTCCCCGTAAGGGGCAGGGTGCATTCTTCTAGAAGCTTGGCATCGCCTTTTTTATTGTTGTGATCGGTGATGACGATGACGCGGCCAACGCCAGCGACGAGATCCATCGCGCCGCCCATGCCTTTGACCAGTTTGCCGGGGATCATCCAATTGGCCAGATCACCGTTTTCTGCCACTTCCATTGCGCCGAGGATCGCCATGGCAATCTTGCCGCCGCGGATCATTGCAAAGCTGGTTGCGCTGTCAAAGAAAGCCGTTTGCGGCAGTTCGGTAATCGTCTGCTTGCCCGCATTTATCAGGTCGGCATCTTCCTCACCCTCAATCGGGAATGGCCCCATGCCGAGCATGCCATTCTCGCTTTGCAGGGTGACGGTCATGCCATCGGGGATATGGTTCGCGACAAGCGTGGGGATGCCAATGCCAAGATTGACATACATGCCGTCTTTTAGCTCTTGCGCGGCGCGGGCCGCCATCTCATCACGTGTCCAGGGCATTAAAGGCTCCTAAAATATCCAGCCAAATAGGCCGCGAACTACTATCCAATATATTGGCCAAATAGCAGACTGAAAAATGTTTACCGGAATTGCTATGAGCCAATTCCACCAAGTGTATCCGTACCCATCAAAGAACGTGAGATACAAAAAAGTACCAAACGCCCCGATATTATAGACGATCATGAGAAGAAAAGTTGGCCATTCTCTCATTTAGTCGTTTTCCCTAACCGTCCGTTGCTCAATCCGCTTCTCGTGCTGACCCTGTACGAGGCGGTGCACATAAATGCCGGGGATGTGCACGTGATCTGGGTCGAGCGTGCCGGGTTCGACAATCTCTTCGACTTCCATCACGCAAATCTTGCCGCACGTGGCAGCGGGTAGGTTGAAGTTGCGCGCGGTCTTGCGGAAAATTGCGTTGCCGGTTGTGTCGGCTTTCCATGCTTTTACGATGGCGAGGTCGGCGACGATGCCTTCTTCGAGGATATAGTCTTGGCCGTTAAAGGCTTTGACCTCTTTGCCCTCGGCAATCACGGTTCCGACGCCGGTTTTGGTGTAGAAGCCGGGAATGCCGGCGCCGCCAGCGCGCATACGTTCGGCGAGTGTGCCTTGCGGGTTAAACTCAAGCTCTAACTCGCCAGAAAGGTACTGGCGCATAAACTCTGCATTTTCGCCAACATAGGACGAGCACATTTTTTTGACTTGCTTAGTCTGCAAGAGAAGGCCGAGACCGAAATCATCAACGCCCGCATTGTTCGAATAGACTGTGAGGTCTTTCGTTCCAGCATCACGGATCGCAGCGATTGCCAGTTCAGGAATGCCGCAAAGGCCAAAGCCCCCGGCGGCGATTGTCATGCCGTCAAACAGGACACCGTCTAAAGCTGCGGCTGCGGTTTTATAGACTTTGCTCATACGGGCGTGATTACGCTGCGTTAGTTGGGATTGCAAGTGATCAGAAGGGCTCAAACTAGCCGGACAGGACCGCTCAGGCTCTGTAAGGGTCATCCCGATTAAGCTGTCCAAGATAATCGCGAAGCATGGCGACGCGGTGAGGCCTGAACGAGCGCTCTGTTACGGTCATCTTGTGTATGCGATCGATTCGAAACGACCGGAACGTCTGGCGCAATTCACAGTAAGCGAGCACGACGAGTGAGCGATCAAAAAAGACGATTGCAAGCGGTTGAATGTCTCTCTGCGTTTGGTTTCCGTCAACATCACCATAGTCGATTGCGATGACGCGTTCTTCTCGTGTGGCGATACGCAGTTCAGAAATATCTATGCTGATTTCAGGGCGGCAGTTAAATCGTTTGGCATACAGTACCGCATTTTCAAACTCGCTACGCATCCGTGCAGGAAGTGAGGCCCTCAGTTTGGACAACGCATTGTCGGCCGCCTTTGCTAATACTGGGTCCGCAACTTGCACCACTTCGCGTAGACCCAGAACCAATGCTTCCATCTCGTCCCGGCTGAACATCATGGGTGGTAGGGCGGGGTCTTCCTGCAGCGTATAGCCATAGCCTGCCTCGCCATCAATTAGCGCACCAGAGCGGCGAAGCGCATCAATATCGCGGTAGATTGTGCGCGGGGACACGCCCAGCTCTACGCCTAACTGGCTGGCTTGCACGGGCGCGGGCAGCGTCCGCAGACACTGCATCAATTGAAGAAGACGATCACTGCGGGCCATGAGCTTTGTATACTATCACCTACTGACAGAAACTGACAGTAGAGCGATGCTAGGGAGCGAGGCTTAGCAAGGAACGAATGTATGATTACCCTCACTATTTACCCTGAAAGCTTTGGCGAACCGTCCGCTAGCCCATTTTGTACTAAAGCACTGTGCATGCTGAAGGCGACAGGTCTCGCGTTTCAAATCGACGAGTCGCCGGACCCCAGAAAAGCGCCGAAACAGAAATTGCCGATGATCGAGCATGATGGCCACATCATTCCAGATAGTGAGCAAATTCGCGAGCATATTGAGGCGGCCGCTGACCATGATTTCAACGCTAGCCTAAGCGATGAGCAGAGAGGTATTGCCGATGCAGTGACGCGGATGCTGGAAGAGCACTTTTACTTCGCCGTGGTTGCCGATCGATGGGCGAATGATGCGAACTGGGAGCATGTGAAGAAGGCATTCTTCTCCGATATCCATGCGCTTCTTAGGCCGATAATTACCCGGTCAATCCGGAAGCAGGCATTAGGTCAATTGAATGGACAAGGGATTGGGCGTCATTCTGAAGCAGAACGGTTCGGTCGTGCAAGCCGCGACGTACTGTCAGTTAAGTCGGTTTTGGGCGATAAGCCATTCCTGTTCGGTGATGCGCCAACGGCCGCCGATTATACGGCTGTCCCTATGTTGCGAGCCTCGATCGCGACGCCTGTTCCGACCATGCTTAGCGATTTTATACGCAGTGAAGATAAGATTATGAGCTATCTCGAGCGGGGCAAAGAGGCGCTTTATCCATAATTTTTTGCAACTCGGCATGAGAGTTTCCTCCCAGAACTCTCCTCCTCATGCCAGATGTAGAAAAGAAAAAGGGCGGCTCGATTGAGCCGCCCTTTTGTATTTTGAAAAGCAGGTTGGACTAGAAGCCCATTCCGCCCATTCCGCCCATGTCAGGCATGCCGCCGCCGCCAGCTGGTGCGTCAGCTTTTGGAGCTTCGGCGATCGCTGCTTCGGTTGTGATCAGAAGACCGGCAACAGACGCCGCGTTCTGTAGAGCAGAGCGAACGACCTTAGCTGGATCGATGACGCCCATTTCAACCATGTCGCCATAGATTTCAGTTTGTGCGTTGAAGCCGTATGTTTTCGACTTCTGGTTCTTGATTGTGTTGACAACAACAGAACCTTCGACACCAGCATTCTCTGAAATTTGACGGATTGGAGCTTCGAGAGCTTTACGGACGATATCGATACCGGCCTGCTCGTCATCATTCTCGCCTTTAACGTCGATATTGCCAGCTGCGTATAGCAAAGCTGTACCGCCGCCTGGGACAATGCCTTCTTCAACCGCAGCGCGTGTTGCGTTCAGGGCGTCGTCGACGCGGTCCTTACGCTCTTTCACTTCGATTTCAGTTGCGCCGCCAACCTTGATCACAGCAACACCGCCAGCGAGTTTCGCTAGGCGCTCTTGCAGCTTCTCACGGTCATAATCAGAAGATGTATCTTCGATTTGCTTGCGGATCTGTGTAACGCGCGCTTCGATGTTCGCTTTCTCACCAGCACCATCAACGACAGTTGTGTCGTCTTTAGTGATGTTGACGCGCTTGGCCGTGCCGAGCATGTCGAGTGTTACGTTCTCAAGCTTGATGCCGAGATCTTCAGAGATCACGTCGCCGCCCGTTAGAACAGCGATATCCTGCAACATGGCTTTACGGCGATCGCCGAAACCTGGTGCTTTAACCGCTGCGATTTTCAGGCCGCCTCGCAACTTGTTCACAACCAAAGTTGCTAGCGCTTCGCCATCAACGTCTTCTGCGATGATCAAAAGTGGGCGCTGTGACTGAACAACAGCTTCCAAGATTGGCAGCATAGACTGAAGTGAAGACAGCTTCTTCTCGTGAAGCAGGATGTATGGATCGTCCAGCTCAGCTGTCATCTTGTCAGGGTTGGTGACGAAGTATGGAGACAGGTAACCACGGTCAAACTGCATACCCTCAACAACGTCGAGTTCAGTTTCGAGTGATTTGGCTTCTTCAACTGTGATGACGCCTTCATTGCCGACTTTTTCCATCGCTTTCGCGATCATGTCGCCAACTTCTTTGTCGCCGTTCGCAGAGATCGCGCCGACTTGGGCGATTTCGCTGTTTGCAGAGACTTTGCGTGAGTGGTGAGCAAGGTCTTTAACGACTTCAGCAGCAGCTTTATCGATGCCGCGCTTAAGATCCATTGGGTTCATGCCAGCGGCAACGCGCTTTAGGCCTTCACGCACGATGGCTTGAGCAAGAACAGTCGCCGTTGTTGTACCGTCACCGGCAACATCGTTGGCTTTAGATGCAACTTCACGAAGCATCTGTGCGCCCATGTTTTCAAACTTGTCTTCAAGTTCGATTTCTTTCGCGACAGTCACACCGTCTTTCGTTGTGCGCGGTGCGCCGAAAGATTTTTCGATGACAACGTTACGGCCTTTAGGACCGAGTGTCGTTTTTACAGCGTCAGCAAGTGTGTCGACACCGTTGAGCATTTTAAGGCGCGCTTCAGCGCCGAATTTTACAATCTTGGCAGCCATGATGGGATACCCTTCAAGTTAGAATTAGTGGGAAAAGCAAACAGGGGAGGAAGCTCTTAAGCTTCGATCACGCCCATAATGTCGCTTTCTTTCATGATCAGCAGGTCTTCGCCGTCGATCTTAACTTCGCTACCACCCCATTTACCGAAGAGGATTTTGTCGCCGACTTTGACGTCAAGCGCGACGCGCTCATTGTCGTCGCCAATCGCGCCGTTACCAACAGCAAGGACTTCGCCTTCTTGAGGCTTTTCAGTGGCTGTGTCTGGAATGATGATGCCGCCAGCAGTTTTGGTGGCTTCTTCTACGCGGCGGACCAATACGCGGTCGCCTAGAGGACGGAACTTCATGGTAGTACCCTTTGTTCGTCAGGTTGATTTGTTTCACTCGTTGGCACTCGACGATTGAGAGTGCTAACGATGGCCGTCAGGTAGGGGTGCGACCTGCCAGCGTCAACACTTTCGTAAGTAATTTTTTTGGAAAATTGTGTAGATTTTTGTGGCTGCTTAGGTGCGTCCTAGTTCAGCTTTCAGGAACGCATTTTCCTGACGTAGCGTTTGCAGCTCTTCCACGATCGGTGTGAGTGTCGCGCCAAGCTCTTCTTGCGTGAAGCGAGGCGTGATGAATTTTGGACAGTTCCAGTCGAAAGCTTCGATTTCGATTGTGAAGAGACGCTCAACTGTGCCTTGGCCTTCGATCGCGAGTTGCTCTGCGAGTTTCGAATCGCCCGCTGCGTCTTGAGTGGTTGCCCGGCCTAGTATCTTTAGTCGGCGGCGATTGACGTAATCCATCAGGAATAAGGATACGCGTTGATCAGTCTTAAGGTTACCGACCGAGACATATTGACGGTTGCCGCGATAATCCGCAAAGCCGATTTGTGTTGGCGATAGGGTTTTCAGAAAGCCAGCTGGCCCACCTCGGTGCTGCACATAAGGCCACCCTTCTTCGGACACGGTCGCCATATAGAAGCTATCGCGCATAGAAATGAACTGGATCTCGGAATCTCTTAGCCCTGATGGCGCAGGGCGCGCTGTCATGCCTGCATAGGTTTCACGCGAGCCGTGCTTTTCTTGTTCCGCTTTTACATGATCAGTAAAAGCGATCTCACCAAAATTCTTCATTGCGCGGCTCCGTCTATCTGGAACCAATTTGGGTGTATCGCGGCTGGGCTGCAATGCCCCAGCCGCGATATGACTTATGCGCTATTTGTGTTGAGGAGGCTGAGCCGGTACATCATCGACATCATTCAGGATGATGTTGGTGTAAGGCGCGGTTTGGCGCAGGGCGACCGTGTTGGCGGGCGTATTGGCGAGGAAGACAGTCTCTGGCCCGTTCGTGTAGCTATCATTGTGGATCGTTCCGGGCCTGATGGTCAGCGCCGTTCCATCAGGGGGCACACGGAAGGTCGTGAAATGATAGGCAGGTTGCTCTTCTGGCGCAGACTCAATCTTCCGACCGAGTGTGATTTTTGAAACGGTGAACGCCTCATCGCCGTCATCAGGTTTCGGCTGAGAGATGTGCGGGAAGGGGTGATGTTCGACGAATAATCCGCCGCCACCAAAGGGCTGCATCGCAAATCCGCTAATGTAATCTGGAAGGCGTCCATAATACTGCATCCCAAACAGCGGCAGGTCGAAGCCCATCGCAAACTCTTCACCCGGATGCAGCAGCTTGCCGCCGTAATAAGCGAGGGTTTGATGATATCGCGGATCAATCACATCCAGAACGGGTATCTCAACGACATCCTGATTGACCAGCAGCGAGCCTGTGCCACCAAAGACGTTAGAAGCGCTGGACAGACCCGGAATAGCGCCGCCATCAGCAACGCTTATCCACTTAGCGAGGACTTTGGTCGCCGCTGTTTCATCAATACTGACGGTTTCGCGATAGAACCGATCAAGTTGTTCGATAACAGTTTCGCCTCCCTGATAGGGGCCGACGACTTCAACGCCGGTGCCTTGGCCGGGTGTCAGCCTTGTTCGGTCACCGGGAAAGATCGGTCCGAATATGCCTGTTGTTGTTAGGAATGGTACACCTTCGCGTCCCGCGCGTACCGTCACCCCGTTGTTTAGAAACGTGAAATATTCTTTCAGCGTTTCATATGGAATGGCCACATCAACCGTTTTCCAGCGCAATTGTTTCATTTGCTCACGAATAAATTCGTCAGTCACCGGCACGGAATCCGGGCGTGTATGTTTTACAGAAGTCATAAATTTTCCCCACACTAGATTGAATGCTCAACAGTTGAGCATTCAATCTGTTTTGTAGCGCAGGTCGGATAATTATTCGTAAAACTAGACTTGGTTTTATTTGGTCTAAGACTTCGTGCGGAGTTCATCCATTGTGCGAATGGCTTTCGCGGCACTGATGCGGGCGAGGTGCCGGCCCTTTTCATCACGCCAGTCCGCCTCAACAAAACCAGTTGTGCGACCCCGGCTAACAAGACGGCCTTCAATTGTGATCAAGCCGTTCGGAACAGGGCGCAGGATGCGGGTTTGTAGCTCTGTCGTCGTGAACCACTCGCCATCTTCCAGCGCGCTGGCCATCGTCATCGACACGATGTGATCAGAGAAACCCGCAATCCAGCCGCCAAAAACCCGGTCAGGCTGAATATCGCGGTCACCAGAATTTGGCCACTCATAAAGCGTGCGGCCATAGCTGACCTCTTTCAGCCAAGCCTTCGGATTAATGCCGAGATTTTTGATGCCAGCAGGAAGTTCCCAATCCCCAGAGCGGAGATTGGCGAAGAAGGTTTCCTGCTGGGCTGATAGCGCGGTACGGGTCATGTGACCTAGTTGACCGTCGCGCCGCCATCGATGACCATCATCTGGCCTGTCATGAAGCTACCTGCTGAACTGGCAAGATAAACCGCTGCACCAGCGATTTCGATAGGCTCACCAATGCGGCGTAGCGGCGTCGTTGACGTTGCGCGTTTCAGCGTTTCTGGGTTCTCCCACAGGGCGCGTGCAAAGTCAGTACGAACCAGACCCGGCGCAATACAGTTGACGCGAACATTATCTTTGCCGAACTCTTCCGCCAAGTTGCGGGCGAGTTGGAAGTCAGCAGCTTTAGAGATGTTATAAGCACCAATAACTGAAGATGCACGCAAGCCACCAATAGATGAAACGATCACAATTGCGCCATCCTTACGTTCACGCATTTGCGGCGCGCACATTTGGATCAGCCAATGGTTAGAGATAATGTTGTTCGACAAGATTTTCTCAAACGCATCGTCAGATATACCGCTCATCGGGCCGTAGTACGGGTTTGAGGCCGCGTTACAGACGACGATATCAACCTTACCAAACGCGTCATTTGTGGCATCGACCATGCGCTGCAGCTCTTCTTTTGAAGAGATGTTCGCGGGCACCGCAATGGCTGTGCCTTCACCGTGCTTTTCATTAAGGGCTGCAGCAACTTCCTGACACGGGCCGGGCTTGCGCGAAGAGATAGTGACGTGCGCGCCAGCTGCGGCCATCTGTTCGGCGATGGCCTTGCCAATACCGCGTGACGAGCCAGTGATGATGGCTGATTTTCCGGTCAAATCAAATAGGTTCATAATGAGGGCTCCAATAACATTTGTGATTTTGACGGTGTGATAGGGGGCGAAAACCGCGCTGGCGAGGGGTAACCTAGCGGGAGGGGCAAATTGAAACATTCCATTAGATCAATGCCATTTGGCAAGCGATCCGCGCCTTCGTACAGATTAAGCCTTGAAACAGCCGGGCAGAACCTGCAATCGACATAGTCTGAATTCTCACGACAGGACTAAAAAGCATGTCGCCTCAGTTTTGGCTCGAAATGGCGGCAAACGCCACGTTGGTCACCGCGGTCTTTCTGGCGGCGCGGAACAAGTCCGTAAGTTGGTTGTTTGGGATTGCCGGTTGTGCCCTGTTCGCCGTCTTTTTCTTCCAGATTAAGCTCTACGCTGATGTAACGTTGCAGTTCTTCTTTATCCTGACCAACATGATTGGTTGGCTGCAATGGCAGCGGGGCGGTGAGGCGCAAACAGTCCTGCCGATTAGCCGCGTCAGGCCGCTCTGGCATCTTTTACTTTACTTCCCGGTCGCGCTGCTAACAGCTTGGGGATATAGTGAGCTGCTGCGGCGCTTTACGGATGCTAGCTTCCCAATGCTCGACTCGATGATTTTGACATTCTCTGTCGTGGCACAGCTATTGTTGATGCGCCGAAAATTGGAGACGTGGGCGTTCTGGTTGATCGCCAATACGGTTGCGGTGCCTCTTTATTTTACCAAAGGCGCCTACATCACGTCCTTTGTATACGCGGTGTTTTGGCTCAATGCCTTCTATGGGGCATGGCAATGGCGTCGGCAGTTGCAGGCGCAGAGCGAAGGCACGGCAGAGGTTAAAACCATCTGTTTCGTCGGTGCGGAGTCCTCTGGGAAATCCACACTCGCACTTCGGTTGGCGGCGGATTTAGAGACGGTCAGCGTTGAAGAGTATGGCCGCACGCTCTGGGTTGAGCGCGGCGGTAAGCTCGATTTTGAAGACTATCTCCACATCGCTGAAACGCATATCAAAATGGAGGACGCGGCTAAGAAAAACGCTAATCGTTTTGTCTTTGTGGATACCACGCCGCTCACCACATTGTTCTATTCTGACGAGCATATGGGCAAGATTGATCCCAAACTACTAGACCTCTCCAACCGCAGTTATGATTATACCTTCCTTTGCAATCCAGACTTTCCCATGGTGCAAGACGGATGGCGCGGCGATGAGAGTTTTCGCCAAGCTCAACATGAGTGGTATGTCCGCGAGCTAGAGGCTCGCGGTGTGAACTATATCAGCCTAACCGGCACGTTCGAGGACAAGGTCGCGTTGATCAAGAAAACGATCAGCGACAGCTAAGCCTATACAAGGCCAGCTTTGTGAAGGGCTGCGCGGGCTCGAAACCGAACGCGTGCGCAAAACTCGCGCTCTGGGTCCGGGGTCTCGTCATTGCAAAGGCAGCGCTGTGATAAAGTTTCTAGGTCAGCCGGATCTAACCAAAGCGCAACACGGCCACGTTCCTTTTCGGCTGTTTCATCTGTTGGCTCGGTCATTATGAAATCGCTTCCCTCGGTATTGCATACGTCACAACAGCATTGCTCGACAGGCGGTTATCGCCTTCGGCTTTAATCTCAACATTCATCACAGCGAGTGCTTTGCCGATCTTCATCACGCGGGCATCCGCGATGACCGCCGCCCCTATGCATGGACGCAGGAAATTTATGTTCAGATTGCTTGTCACGGTCATCGGCTCAATTCCGGTTAGCGTCATCACCGCCATATAGGCCGCGCTATCGGCGACAGCCATCTGTGTTGGCCCGGAGATATAGCCGCCGGGGCGCAAGTGTTCTTCGCGGGTTTCCAAACGCTGGACGGCGCGGCCTGGTTCCATGATTGTGATCTTTGCCTGATGGTCGGGCCGATCAAATGCACCGTTCAGAAAGCTATTGGCTTCCTCGACCGAGACCTTGCTCATTGCGATACTTGTCATGGTTTTCCTTCCGTGAGGCATTGACGCCTGCATCTCTTCGCGCCCAACTTACCCAAAGCACGGGACCCGCCAAGAGGTCTCGCCACGGGAGGATAAACGAATGCTGACCAAAGGCGACGAGTACCCCATCCACCAGACACCGGAACCTGTTGCGTTCTCAGGGTCTGATCGGAACTTTTATGATCGCTATTTCTTTAATGGTTATTCGAAGGATGGTTCGATCTTCTTCGCGGCGTCATTCGGTGTCTATCCGCATCTGAATGTGATGGACGGGGCGGTATCGATTCTGAAAGACGGCGTTCAGCGCTCAGTGCACGTCTCACGCATTCTCGGCATGGAACGAATGGACACGAAAGTCGGACCGCTATCAGTTGAAGTGGTTGAGGAACTCAAGCGCATTCATTTGAAGCTAGATGAAGCCGAAGGCCTCGCCCTCGACGTCACGTTTACAGGCCGCCATTTCCCGGTTGAAGAACCGCGCTTTACCTATCGCCAGGGTCCGCGCATGTTGATTGACTGCACGCGCATGACCCAGAACGGCCACTGGTCGGGCAATATGCGGATTGATGGCGAAGAAATTGAAGTGCGCGACTTCTACGGTACGCGCGATCGCAGCTGGGGCGTGCGCCCTATCGGTGAGAAAGACCCACAGGCGGTTGTGCCGGTTCAGCTTCCGCAATTCTATTGGCTTTGGGCGCCGATCAATTTCCCGAATGCCTCGCTCTATTTCCACGTCAATGAAGACGCAAATGGCAATGCTTGGAATACGCGGTCCGTCTTCGCCATGGACGGCGCAGATTGTGATGGCTTGATGCATATGAACCGCCCGCAAATGGATGTGACTTGGCGCGAACAATCGCGCCGCGCGGCATCCGCTGACCTTGTGACGACAGATGCGTCTGGTCGTGAACACCGCGTCAGTTACGAGCCTATCGGCACGTTTATGATGAAGGGAATTGGCTATGGCCATCCAAGTTGGGGACATGGTGTATTCAAAGGCGGCTATGCGATCGAACGTGAAGACTTCACGCCAGACAATATGCCATGGCAGCAGCCGGACAATCTTCATATCCAAGCCATTGTGAAGGCTACGCATACCGGGCCAGACGGGCAGGGGAGTGAGGGCGTAGGTATACTCGAACAGCTTTGTATTGGCCCGCATGGCCCAAGCGGCTGGAAGGACGTTCTTGATGCTTGAGGAAGAGCTAAAGTCTAGATTTGCCCACTATGCCGCCGCCCGCATTCCGGGCGCGCGGAATATGAAAATAACTCAGATGAGTCGCATCCATGGCGGGGCCAGCCGCCAAACCTATTCAATCGATTTGGCCTATGACGATGCCCACGGACCACAGACAAGGGGTGTCATCTTGCGCCGCGATCCGCCTGACAGCCTTATCGATACTGAGCGCCGGGTTGAGTTCGCCGCTATTCAGAGCGCTTATGGCCAATATGGTATTCCGGTCCCGGAAGCGATGTTCCTTGAAACCAGCAGCGACGCACTAGGCGCGCCTTTCTTTGTTATGGGCCGGATAGAGGGCGGGGAGCCGCTGAACCCATTTAAGATGGATGCGATTGAACCTCACCGCGAGGCGGTTGGGCGTCAATTCTTTCAGCATCTAGGTGCGATTGCGGCGCTGCCGGTTTCAGGGTCAGCTCTGACCCGCGAAATTGATACACCGACACCGGACGCCTGTTGGAAGCGTGAACTGACATACTGGACAAATGAAATCCGAAGGAATGCAAAGACCCCACAGCCGGTGGCAGAAGCAGCGATCCGCCACTTAGAGCGCAACCCGCCGCCGCCAGCGCAACGTCTTTCAATCGTTCACGGCGATTACCGAACCGGGAATTATCTTCATGACGGTAACGGCAAGATCAACGCCATCCTCGACTGGGAAATGGCCCACATTGGTGACCCATATGAAGACCTTGCATGGGCCACAGACTTGCTTTGGTGCGGAAATGATATGGAGCGCGCCGCAGGCTTTTTGCCATGGCCGGACGCTATTCGAACTTGGCAAAGCGCTTCGGGCTGCGTGTTTGATCCAGCCGCGTTTGAGTGGTGGTCGCTCTTCTCGCACATCAAGGCGTTAGGCATCTGGGTCACGTCAGAGAAAGCCTTTGCGGACGGGGCGAATGATGACCCCATCCTCGCTTGGTCTGGCTGGTTTACCCACGCTGCGCACGAGTTGATGCTCGCCATGCGGCTGGGACAGAAATATGGAGTAGACCTATGACCGATATTGGAATGGTTCTTGGCCGTCTGGGCACAAAACTCGTCACGGAAGTCGCGCCAAAATTAGAAGGTGATTATTCCGGCGGTCATGCCGCGATGGCGGGGCTTATGTCCGTTATGGCAGGTGAGGCTTGGGACGGCGCTGCAGATCGTTTGTTCACGGAAATCGGTGAAATCCGAAGCCTATTGCAGCAAGGCGGCATGGCCGTTGATGTGCCGGAATCGCCGAGCTTAAAAGTCTCTGACCTGACCAAAGAGCGCGACTTTCTGGCCTTGAACCTGATCGCGCTGCAAGCAAGTGTTGAGACACGCGAAGACGAGGCGGCAAAGATGCTCAACGCTCAAATATGGGTCCACCTCATGAAAACCGCCCAAGCACGAATGCCCAGCCCGCCCGTGTTTCCGGATGCGGAAGGTTAAGAGTGCTGTGATAATGCCTGCTTTTGGTCAGGAGAAGGCGTAACATCGCCACCGTTGTTTGATTTTTCAGGAGCTTCCAGCTTATAATTACAAGTGAACAAGACATTACCTTTGGGAAGATCTAATTACTATGCGTCAGAACGGAGTTGATCCGCGAGCATTGTCTGCACGCATTGAGTCCATGCCTACAAGCAAACGCAAAAAAGTATGGGCGAACTATAGATTGTGGATAGCCGAAGGCGCGAAGGCACAAGGGTGGTTAGGTGGTATTGGCGCCATG
>JAQWGO010000128.1 GCA_029238175.1 Henriciella sp.
TCTCGATTTAGAGTTGTCCAAGAAGATAATCAGCACTCGAAACCTCAAAAGCACCGCCCTGCTCTACGTTCAATTCGGCAACAACGCCGTCTTTCACAAGCATAGAGTAACGCTGCGAACGCTGGCCCATACCAAATCCACTGCCATCCATTTCTAGGCCAAGCGCAGCGGCAAACGCGCCATTGCCATCAGCCAACATGCGAACTTTGTCGCTCACATTATTGTCTTTGCCCCAAGCGCCCATGACGAACACATCGTTCACGGATGTGCAGACAATATCATCTACGCCCTTAGCGGCCATATCGCCCTGTTTCTCCACAAAACCCGGAAGATGCTTCGCAGAACAAGTTGGCGTGTAAGCGCCCGGCACCGCAAACAGTGCAACAGTCTTGCCGCCAAACACATCAGCAGTTGTCCGCGGCTCTGGTCCCTTGTCTGTCATTTCCATGAATGTGGCTTCTGGCAGTTTGTCGCCAACTGAAATCGTCATTGCATATCTCCTGTAATGCAACTTGCTCCTTAGATACGCATTCCGCCTCTCTCTTCAATAGTTCAGACTTGTTAAAAGTGCCTCAAGGACTAGCCTATTCCACAGGATAGGAGGCTGACACGTGCAAGACCTGACTGGAAAACTGCTTATCGCTATGCCCGGCATCGGTGATCCACGCTTTGCACGCTCTGTTATTCTCGTCTGCGCGCACAGTGACGATTACGCGATGGGACTAGTGCTGAATAAGCCAATGGACGATCTCACACTGCCGGAATTGCTAAAACAGCTCGATATTGAGCAAGATATCCAGCTGCCCGAAACTTTTGTTCTGGATGGCGGGCCGGTGGGTACCGATCGCGGGTTCGTCGTTCATACTGAAGACTATTATAGTGACGGCGCAACCGTAGAGGTCGGATCAAATCTCTACATGACCGCTACGCAGGACATTTTACGTGCCCTCGCCAGCGGCGGGGCGCCTCATCGATCAACTATGACGCTGGGATATGCTGGCTGGGGGCCTGGACAATTGGAGCATGAGCTTGGTGAGAATGCTTGGCTCATGGCTGATCCACATGAAGACATCGTATTTGGCGATGCTCATTCACTAAAGTGGGAACAAACACTCGGCCTATTGGGCATCGATCCGGCACATCTTCATGTCACAGGCGGCTCAGCCTAGAAGGCTGAACTTCAATAATGACATCACAACAAGCAGTGAATGGTGCGGATAGAGGGACTTGAACCCCCACGCCTCGCGGCGCTAGAACCTAAATCTAGTGCGTCTACCAATTTCGCCATATCCGCACGGTAGAAGACGCCGTTTAACCACCCTTTTCACGGTTCTCAACCCCTAAGTTTCAAAAACGCTGCAAAAGCCTCATTACTATACGTGGACATGGGCGATTGGCTGCCCTATAGACCGCCGTTTCAGACGACAAAACGCCTAAGAACAGGCGCGGGGCCTGTATCAAAGCCCCGACCCGCAACAAGGAATGACCGGAATGGAATGTGTCGAAACCTCTGAGGGCCTCAGCCGCATGTATAAAGTCAGCGTGCCTGCAGCCGACCTGCAAAAACGCCTGACCGCACGGATTGAAGAAGTTCGTCCGCAAATGAACCTTAAGGGCTTCCGCCCGGGTAAGGTTCCTGCTGCGCACGTGCGCAAAATGTTCGGCAAAGACCTTATGGGTGAAGTCGTTCAGGCTATGGTTCAGGAAACCAGCGAAAAGGCGATTGCAGACGCAGACGTCCGCCCAGCTGGCCAACCAGAAATGCATATGGAAAGCGAAATGGAAGCTGTGCTGGAAGGCAATGCTGACCTCGCATACCACATGCACGTTGATATCATGCCTGAGTTTGAGCCGGTCGATGTCAAAAAGTTGACAATCAAAAAGCCAGTGGCTGAAATATCTGATGCTGAGCTTGATGAGCGCCTCGCAACGATTGCTGAAGCAAACCAGAAATATGACAAACGTGGCAAAACCGCAAAAGCGCGTGACAAAGACGCAATTGTCATCGACTTCATCGGCAAAATTGACGGCGAAGCTTTTGAAGGCGGCGCAGCTGAGGGCCACACTTTGGTTCTTGGATCTGACAGCTTCATCCCGGGTTTTGAAGAGCAGCTTGTCGGCTTGATAGCTGGCGACTAAAAAGACGTCGAAGTTCAATTCCCTGAAAATTATCAGGCTGAGCATCTTGCAGGTAAAGAAGCCGTCTTCTCTGTAACTGTTCACGAAGTTCGTGCACCTAAAACGCCAGACGTTGATGACGAGTTTGCAAAAGGTCTCGGCCTTGAAGACCTCGCTAAACTGAAAGAGCTTGTTGAAGAGCAACTGAAAAACGAATTCAGCGCCGCGTCACGCAGCAAAGCAAAACGTAACCTGCTCGATCAGCTGGATACGAAACACGACTTCGAACTGCCACCAAAAATGGTTGAGCAAGAGTTCGACCAAATCTGGCAACAGCTTCAATCTGAGATGGATGCTGGACGCATTGCCGAAGAACACAAAGGCAAGTCTGACGACGATCTCAAAGCAGAGTACCGTAAAATCGCTGAGCGCCGCGTGCGCCTCGGTTTGGTTCTTGCTGAAATTGGCCGCGTTGCCGAGATCACAATTGATGAAAACGAAGTTCAACAAGCTCTAATCAACGAAGCGCGGAACTTCCCGGGTCAAGAACGCCAGGTTATTGAATTCTTCCAACAGAACCAAAACGCCATGGCTCAGCTTCGCGCACCGATCTACGAAGACAAAGTTGTCGATCACATTCTTGAGACCGCGAAAGTCAAAGAAGAGACAGTGTC
>JAQWGO010000145.1 GCA_029238175.1 Henriciella sp.
CACCTGTCTTTCCTGCCGACCGCTAAAATTGGTATCGTCGGTGTCAACGGCGCGGGTAAGTCCACGCTCTTGAAGATCATGGCCGGCGTCGACAAAGATTATAACGGCGAAGCATGGGCGGCTGAGGGCATTAAAGTCGGCTACCTCCCACAAGAGCCGCAGCTTGACCCGACGCTCGACGTCTTCGGAAATATTGCGAGCCAGTGCCCAGAAAAGATCGCGCTCGACAAATTCAACGCTATCTCGATGAAACTCGGCGAAGAGTATACTGACGAGCTGATGGAAGAGATGACCCAGCTGCAAGAGCAGGTCGACGCCATGGACGCGTGGGATATTGACAGCAAGATCAGCATGGCGATGAACGCGCTGCGCTGCCCACCAGACGATGCCGATGTGACAACCCTTTCCGGGGGTGAGCTTCGCCGCACCGCGATCTGTCAGCTGCTTTTGTCAAAGCCTGACATGATCTTGATGGATGAACCGACCAACCACCTCGACGCTGAAACCGTCGCGTGGTTGCAGAACTATCTGATCAACTTCCAAGGCTGCGTCATTCTCGTAACCCACGACCGTTACTTCCTTGATGAAATCACCAGCTGGATGCTTGAACTCGATCGCGGACAAGGCATCCCGTATCAGGGCAACTATTCCGATTGGCTGGAGCAAAAAGTTAAGCGTATGGAGCACGAGTCGCGCTCTGAAAGCAGCAAGCAGCGCGCCTTGCAACGCGAACTCGACTGGGTCAAAGCCAGCCCGAAAGCTCGCCAAGCCAAATCTAAAGTACGTATCAGCGCTTATGAGGAAATGGCTAATCAGGCGGAAAAGCAAACCGTCTCAACCGCTACAATCCGCATCCCGCCGGGACCACGACTTGGTAATGTCGTGCTTGAAGTTGAAGGCCTGTCAAAGTCTTTTGGTGACAAGCAGCTGATCGATAATCTGTCCTTCAAACTACCGCCGGGCGGCATCGTTGGCATTATTGGCGCAAACGGCGCGGGTAAATCGACCTTGTTCAAAATGATCCTCGGCCAAGAAGAACCTGATTCAGGCACGTTGCGCCTCGGTGAGACGATCAAGCTTGGCTATGTTGATCAAAGCCGCGACACGCTAACGGCGACGAATAATGTCTGGCAGGAAATCTCCGACGGTCTCGACGTTATCAATATGGGCGGCGTCGAAGTGAATAGCCGCGCCTATGTCAGCGCCTTCAACTTCCGCAAAACGGATCAGCAAAAGCCAGTTGGAAAACTGTCTGGTGGTGAACGCAACCGCGTCCACCTCGCCAAAATGCTGAAGCGCGGCGGCAACTTGCTCCTGCTCGATGAACCGACCAACGACCTTGATGTTGAAACGCTGCAGGCACTCGAAGAAGGCCTCGAAGCTTTCCCAGGGTGCGCCGTGGTTATCTCGCACGATCGCTGGTTCCTCGACCGTATGGCAACGCATATTCTGGCCTTCGAAGGTGACAGCCACGTCGAATGGTTTGAGGGCGACTTTACCTCTTACCTCGAAGACAAAAAACGCCGCCTCGGCCCAGAAGCCGTCGAACCAAAACGCGTGAAGTTCAAAAAATTCGAACGTTAGGTCTGTATGATTTTGCCCGTCACCTTCTGGTTTGAGTTTGCGTCAACTTACTCCTACCTTTCGGTGATGCGGATTGATGCTGAAGCGGAAAAACGCGGCGTTCAGGTGATCTGGAAGCCATTTCTGCTCGGGCCAATGTTTAAGGCCCATGGCTGGAATACGTCACCTTTCGTGGTCTATCCCAAGAAGGGCCGCAATATGTGGCGCGACGTCGAACGACGGGCCGAGAAGTATGGCCTAGCGTTCAATCGCCCAGACCCATCTGATCCACGCGACTTCCCCGCACACAGCGTTCTTGCTGCACGCATCGCACTTGTCGGTTTGGATGAAAGCTGGGGCAAACAATTTTGCCGCAATGTGTATGTCGCGCAATTCGCCAACGGTGAAGACGTATCAGACCCAGTTACGCTCACCCGCCTCGCAAAAAGCGCTGGCGCTGAGGGTGGTATTATCGCCCGCGCAACCACGCCAGACAACAAATTTCGCCTCCGCACCCAAACCGAAGACGCATTCGCAGCGAACATTTACGGCGCGCCGAGTTTTACGGTCGGCGAAGAGCTTTTCTGGGGCGATGACCGTTTAGAAGACGCGCTCGATTGGGCTTTAAGATAAACAATCCCGTCATGTATGTGGCGTTTCACGCGAAACCTCTTGCCACAAACCGCATTCCACCTTCTGTAGGAGCTGCAATTAGTTACATAAGGGCCTATGCATGGCATCGACCTCTCCTTCCGCCGCTCGTGAGTCGGCGATTCAATGGATCAATAAGCTAAAATCATATCGCGCCCCAAGCCTTAGCCGGAGTAGCTTTGAGCTGGCCGTAACGATTATTCCATTCGTCGCAATTTGGGCCGCCGCGGTTTGGGTGTCGTCTTTCAGCTTCTTGCTGGCACTCCCAATCTGTATTCTGGGCGGCGGGTTCCTCGTTCGGATGTTCCTCATCCAGCATGATTGTTCACATTTTTCATTCTTCAAATCGCGCCGCGCAAATATGTGGACGGGCCGCGTGCTCGGCGTGTTCACGCTGACCCCATTTGACGCGTGGCAGCGTTCACACCTCATCCACCATGGTGAGCACGGCAATCTCGATGCACGCGGTGTGGGTGATATCTACACACTCACCGTCGACGAATATAATGCAAAGACGAGATGGGGCCGTTTAATGTACCGCCTCTATCGCAGTCCAGCGGTTCTGTTTGGTATCGGTCCGATATTTATATTCTTGTTCCACCACCGTTTGCCAATCGGCGGCATGACCAAGGGCGTACGCTATTGGATGAGCACGATGCTGACCAATGTGGCCTTGCTAGCGGTTATGATCGGGGGAACTTGGATGCTCGGCTGGCTTCCATTCCTGATGACTTATTTGGTTATGGCATGTGTCGCGGCAATTGGCGGTGTCTGGTTGTTCTATGTCCAGCACCAGTTTGAGACGACGACGTGGGAAAATACCGAAGACTGGCAGGTCCATGACGCAGCGCTTTATGGCAGCTCGCACTATGTTCTTCCGCCGGTCCTGCGCTGGCTGACGGCGAATATCGGCATTCATCATGTCCATCACCTCTATAGCCGAATTCCATTCTATCACCTGCCAAAGGTTCTGAAGGATCACCCACCGCTGGCAGAGATCCAAAAGATCACCTTGTGGGAGAGCTTCGCGACCGTGAAACTCAAATTGTGGGACGTAAAGAACAAGCGTCTCGTCTCATTCCGCGATGCCAAAGCGTTAAGCGCGGCATAGGTTCAGCTTCGGTAGGCGTAGGGAGGATTTGTCCAATGAGATGTCTACTCGCAACTCTGGCATTGGGCTTCGCGCTGACAGCATGCTCTGCTCCAGAGCCGACGGCTTCAATACCTGATGTGGTGCCTGATACAGAACGTTCACCAGAAGCTCCAAGTGTTCTTAAGCTCAGCCTTCCAGAGCTTTCCGCTGCTCTGGCAGATGGTACACGAACCTCTGAAGAGCTGACCGCCTTATACATTCTTCGGATCAACCGGATTGATCGCAAAGGCCCTGCGCTTCAGGCTGTGCTCGCGATCAACCCTGACGCCCTAGACCAGGCCAAAGCCAGCGATGTCCGCCGTGCTGCGGGTGAACCGCTCGGTCCGCTTGATGGCATCCCAATCCTGCTCAAGGATAATATCGAAACCCGTGACCCAATTCCCACCACGGCGGGCGCGCTTGCGCTTAAGGATAATATCACGGGCCGCGACAGCCCGCTTGTCGCTGGGCTACGTGCGCAAGGCGCAGTGATCCTTGGCAAAACCAATCTTAGCCAATGGGCCAATTTCCGCTCCAATGAGTCCAATAGCGGTTGGTCAGCCCTTGGCGGTCAGGTCCGTAACCCGCATATGCTCGACCGTAATCCATGTGGTTCCAGCTCCGGTTCGGGCGCTGCGGCTGCCGCATCTTTGGCGGCAGGTACGGTTGGAACTGAAACCAATGGCTCGATCATTTGTCCGTCAAACGTCAATGGTATTGTTGGGTTCAAGCCAACCGTCGGCCTTGTTTCGGCAGAGTACATCATTCCAATTTCCCCGTCTCAGGACACTGCAGGCCCGATGACGAAAACTGTCCGCGGCGCCGCAATGATGCTCGACGCCATGGCGACAGGCGCGGCCAAAACCGAGTATACCGCCGCGCTTAGCCGCGATAGCTTACAAGGTAAGCGCATTGGAGTGTTGCGGTTTGCTGATGGTTCTAATGACGATATCAAAACCCTATTCAACGAAGCGATCGCTGCGATGGACGCGCAAGGTGCTGAACTGGTAGAGATTGAGGCGTTCTCGCCTTC
Organism: Henriciella sp.; assembly: GCA_029238175.1. Classification (GTDB taxonomy): domain Bacteria; phylum Pseudomonadota; class Alphaproteobacteria; order Caulobacterales; family Hyphomonadaceae; genus Henriciella. The sequence continues at coordinate 4,380 of JAQWGO010000145.1, forward strand.
CGTGGACGATTTTTGGAGCAAAGCGCTATTGGTTTTGCAGTATGAGTTCAAAGATAGCCTCAACGCCTATCTCGCCGCCACGCCCGAAACAGTCAAAACACGTTCATTGGCAGAGCTAATCGCCTTCAACCTCGCTAACGCTGACATTGAACTGGCGCTTTATGACCAAGATCTGTTTGATGCGTCTGAATCTCTCGGCCCCCTGACGGACGAAGATTACATTACCGCCCGCGACGATATTCAAAGCGCCACGCGTGAGAATGGTATCGACAAACTCCTCGCTGAAAATAATCTGGATATGCTTGTCTCGCCATCAGGGCCCATCAGCCCCCGTGTCGATCACATTAATGGCGATGTCTGGCCCGATTGGGCCGGTGCAGGGTGGATGGCCGCAATCGCGGGCTATCCGCATATCACTGTCCCGATGGGCGATGTCCATGGTATCCCAGTTGGCCTGTCGATCATGGGCGCGGAAGGCGATGATGCCGCGATCTTGTCCTATGGCTATGCCTATGAGCAGGCGAGCCTAAAGCGTGTCGAGCCGCAATATCTGAACAGCGCCGAAGATCGCCCAGAGATCGCCGCTGCCACAATGCCTAAACGTGATTAATCGATCTGGCCTCTAAACGTGAATGTGACTTCCGCGTTTGGCTGGATTGCGCCGCCTAGCATTTGCCCTTGTGGAGCAAAACAGATGTGGCGGATCGCGGAATCATAGATGCTGACGGGGCTATCGCCGCACGCAGCCATGCTTGTGGGCTTTGCGACCGCAGTCGAAAACCCCAGATCAGTTGCTTCGTTGAAGGTCAGCCCCGACGATTGTGGATCAAAGATCACCATGCCCGCTTCTGGGCCACCATCATCAATGTCGCCGCTATAGAACGACACTTCGTCTGGCAATGTATCGACAAGGAAGAATGTATCATCGTCCACCGGCGCGGTGCCTGTGCTTTCAACATTTAGCGTATAGAGGATATCGCTACCCGGCACGGCAAAATCGACCGCAGAGCCGCTATAGACTTCGGTGGTCTTCGTCGCGCTCAGGACGGCCGTTTGGTTGTTTCTGAATACGCCATAATACAGTTCTTCAGTCGTATGCGAGCGGCCCATGTCGCCTGCGACAGTCTCCTCATCCACGGCAAGATTGATGCGGTTATTGGGCAGCGGATCATTGCCATACAAGACAGCCCAGCCACCTTGACCGCCATCTTCGGCTGCATTGCTAGCGACGCCTGTGTCGAAGTTCCCAGAAACCGTGTACTGATAAGGTGGCCCGTTCCCAACGCCGCGAATGGTATCTCCGCCGCGCGCAAACGCATAATCAACTTGGTTTACGGTGCCTGTGCCAGATTCGGTTACGATAAAGCCTAGCGTTTCGGTCGCGCGCGTATCGTTGATCTGTCCAATATGTTTGCCAACACAAATGCTAGCCAATGTCGCCGGTGTACCGCGAACGGTGCAGTTATTCGTCCAGAAGACACTGGCTTCATTGTCGCCAAAACTCATGACCTGACCCAGAATGACGAGATTGGAATGTCCTCCGGTGACAAGCGAGGTCACATTTGTCGTATTCGCCGCGCCCCATCCAATTTCAAGGCCTGCCGTAACCGTAGAACTTACCGTTCGTGCTTCAATAACCCGTCCATCCGCGAGTGTATTATTGCCTTCATCAGCCACCAAGCAGTGCACGTCAGACGGCGTGACCGCGGGAGAGTCCTCAAATTGCTGCGTGCGCACGTCGAATGTATCGCTGCCAACATTTCGAATGCGAACAGTCGCTTCATTATTGGCGCTGGTGCGCAGATTATAAGTGCAGACGACGACCGCAGAGGAATATGTGTTGACGAGGTCGATTGTTTGCCACGTGCTACCAACATCGGGGACGCGAAGCGCTTCAACGTCAAGCGACAGAGCTTGGCTCGCAGCGGGCGCGGCGACCAGTATGGCAAGCGCGCTTGCAATCCATGTGTATCTGACCACCCTGACCATGCCAGTATAGTCGTTAATCCTACTTAACGACTGGTGAAATCGCCTGTATTTACTGACGATCGCGCGGGGGGAGAAAACATTAATCCCCACCCCCATGCGTTCGACCTATACTCCGCTTATCCCATCCTCACGCAGGGCTGATCGCGAACGGCGTGGTTTTGAGAGTGGGAGCGGCGGTCTGTGGCTAGGCATGGTGGAACCGAAACCCCAAGCCCGGTTGCAG
>JAQWGO010000151.1 GCA_029238175.1 Henriciella sp.
TACACTAGTGAAGTATTTATTATAAAGCGAGATATGCAATGGGTTCGATAGATGTATGGTCACAAATGACAACCAAACGGATGTCGCAAGCCCCTTGGCTTGCCACTCTGCAGCGGTGGACGGATCAAACAAGCGAACAGATGCTTCCAACAGTTGAGACGACACTCAGTGCAATGGATGCCGCAAATATCGACATCAGCCTCCTTTCAGCATGGCATGGTCCGCAAGGCTCACTGATCAGTAATGAAGAAGTCAGCACACAGATTGATGCCGCGCCTGATCGGTTTCGGGGGCTGGCAACTGTTGATCTAATGGACCCTATGCAAGCGGTTCGCGATATAAGACGCTGGGTAGACGGTGAAAAATTTGTTGGTGCGCGCGTTGTGCCTTGGCTCTGGAATTTGCCGCCGAATGACAGGCGCTACTATCCAGTTTATGCAGCTTGCGTTGATGCTGGTGTGCCGTTTTGTACACAGATTGGGCACACTGGACCGCTGCTCCGGTCAGAAACAGGCCGTCCGATTCCCTATCTTGAGGATGTGTTCTTAGACTTTCCGGAACTCGTGATTGTTGGCGGGCATGTCGGGTTCCCATGGATTGATGAGCTTATTTCACTCACGATTAAGTTTCCGAACTTCTTCATTGATACATCGGCATATGCTGTTCACCGACTTCCAACGAATTTCGTAGACTATATGAAGGGGATTGGCTCCAGCCGCGTCATGTTCGGCACCAATTGGCCAATGTTGTCGCCTGCACGATGCTTAGAAAAGCTAGACGCTCTCAATCTCACGCAAAAACAGAAAGATGCCTTCTTGTTCGGCAATGCCCGCCGCGTGTTCAAACTCTGAAGAGCCGATATGTGTCGGTCCGCTCAAAGCCCAAACAAGGTAAGCAGTCTTAGAGTGTTCCAGCTCTCATTATAGCGGTAGCCGACGCCGTAGAGCGTGCTGCGCCGATTGCTACTGTTCGTCGGTGGTTATTAACGTGGCCACTTCTTCGACCGTCAAAACGACCCGTCCTGTGACCCATTCATTCAGCAGCGTTAAGAAACCTGATGCGTTGTAAGCTGACTTTGCGTAAATATGCGACGGTTGTTTTATGTCATCGCACCGTTCAATCAATTGTTGCCTCAGAGTGTTTTCCATCACACTCCTCGTTGGGTGTTGTAGAATGACTCTTACAAGCGTCCTACGGTCCCAAAAGTGATTTAGAATGCTCATCAGTTCGACTGTCTTAGTTTTGTCGATAATGGCTGTGGCTAAAACGGATAGGGGATAGCTCAAGCTTTGCCCCAGAACGTCGTCTTTATCCAAGAAATGATCATAAAATGTGGATCGGCCAATACCTGCGCGATGGATGATTTGCTGTGTCGTTAGCTCATCATACCGAACGGCCACTACCAATTCTGCGAACGCTTCAAACACTAGTGTTTTACTTCGCTTGATACGTCGGTCATGCAGGTTCTTCGACTGTCTGGTCATGGCTGTCGGTTTATCCAAGAATCCTAATCTGTCACGCCAAACTATCGGACGATTATCTTTGATTGTCCGAAATCGGACGACTGAAAGATTATGATTGTAGCCCGCAAAGATCAATTGAGAGAGGCACGCTGCTCAATTCAGGAAATGGAGCAAAGCATGCAACGGTCTTCTCTCTCTATGTCGAATGCGTGGGTCGGGGCGCTGATAAATATTTTCGCCATCATCAGCGTGTTCGCAATGATGCATCATCCTCACGAAGCTTTATTCGATGGTCGGGAAAATAAACGCTTGCAGGTGACGCATGGGGTGTTGATCTTCACGATGACCTTTTTTGCCTTCGGGATGGATCGCTTCACCACGATCATGGCGCACCAAAAAATCGATGCGAAGTTAGGCATGTTGTTCTATTATATCGGACTCGGAAGCATGATCGGCGCAGCGATCATCAGCGGATACTTGCAACCTGCGCTTACTGAAGCATTTGCGGCAAACGCGGAAGCTTACGTTGATCAAAAGCGGTTCGCAGCGGCGTTAAATCAGGTGCTTGCAAGCGTCAGTATTTGTTTTTTTGGTGCGGCGGGCGCGTTTCTCTGCCCAGGTTTGATTTTGAGCTCTGGCAAACTTCGCCTGGTCGGACTCCTCAGTCTGATTGTTGGTATAACGATGATCGCGGCAATGCTCTTAGGAACCTACTTAAATGTGTTCGCAATGACCGCGCTTACAGTCGCCTTCGTCATTTGGCACGCGGGTATTGGCGCCGTTTTGATCACGCGTGCTGAGGATTAAGTTGATGCAGAATATATTTGTCGTAACGCACGCCCAATCAGAACACCATGTTGAACGCCGTGTTGGTGGTTGGTACGATACCGGTCTTACCAAGTTCGGTGTGGCGCAAGCTGAAGCCACGGCCAGTCGACTTAGACAACTGATATCAGATCCCAATCCTGCTCTCATAAGCTCTGATTTGAAGCGAGCTTCTGAGACCGCGTCAATTATCGGAGACGAACTTGGTGTTCCAGTGTCTTTGGATGCTGGATTGCGAGAAAACAGCTATGGTGAAGCAGAGGGGCGTCCGCAAACGTGGCTGGATCAGAGGATTGTCGCCGCGCCAGATCACAATCGACTAGATCATATCGTCGTCAAAGGGGCTGAGAGTAAACGTACTTTTGTTGATCGAATTTACAATTCAATGGCAAATCTGCCTGAGACAACGAATACGATCATCGTGACGCACGGTTATGCGCTGACCTTTGTAATTTCTTATTGGATCGGCTTACCGTTGGAACATGCTGGATACGTGAATTTCAGCGCCTCTCCAGCTGGCATAACACATCTGGCGCAGGGGGGATTCTTTCAGAATAAAGTGGTGCATTTCATGAGCGATACGTCCCACCTGCCGCAAACAAGCAACTGAATTTTGTTTATGATTGATATCTAGGCCGTCTGGCTGGTTTTTACGTGTCTGCTTAGACTCCAAGCAGACACGAGAATGCACAGATTCAAACCAGTTTAGCTCTCATTGTAGCGGTAGCCGACGCCGTAGAGGGTTTCGATTGCGTCGAATTCTTTGTCACCTTCGCGGAACTTTTTGCGTAGGCGCTTGATGTGGCTGTCGATGGTTCGGTCGTCGACATAGATTTGGTCGTCATAAGCGGCGTCCATCAGATTGTCGCGTGACTTCACATAACCGGGGCGTTGGGCCAGGGCTTGCAGGATCAGGAACTCTGTCACGGTCAGGCGCACTGGGTGGCCATCCCATGAGCAGGCGTGACGGTTTGGGTCTAGGGTTAGGCGACCGCGAACGATGGGCTTCATGTCGCCTTCTTCAGGGCCAGCATCCGATGCACGAGACCGGCGAAGCACGGCCTTAACACGCTCTGATAACAGGCGGTTTGAGCACGGCTTACGCACGAAATCATCAGCGCCAATATTGAAGCCGATTACTTCATCAATCTCTTCGTCTTTCGAGGTCAGGAAGATGACTGGAAGCTCAGACGTTTGGCGCAGACGCTTTAGAAGCTCCATGCCGTCCATCTTTGGCATCTTTACATCAAGTATTGCGAGGTCTGGTGGGCTGTCGGTGAGGGCGCCCAACGCACTAAGACCATCATGGTATGTACGGACATTATAGCCCTCTGCCTCAAAGAAGATTTTCAGGGATGCAACGATGTTCTCGTCATCATCAACTAAAGCCAGTGTCGTCATAGGTCAGCCCTCCGCAAATAGTACCCGTTTTAGCCGGGACGCGTTTCTGACGGCTGTTGAACCACGGTTCTGCTGCCACTGAAAGCCCCCGGCTTTCTGGATCTTCAGTTAGATAGGGCGTTTAAGGCGCAGATTTGTGCCGAATGGGGCCATTTTGAGCAGAATGCGGATTAACTATGCCTCATTTGGGCCGCGTTAAGCGCTGCGCTTTTCAAGCTTCGGCTTTTTGATATTCGGCTTCGGGATCGGTCTTGTGCCATATGTGACGCATTGTGACTTGCCTGCGTCTTTCGCCGTATAGAGGGCTTTGTCGGCGAGGCTGAGGACGCGGCTGGCGGTGCGGCCATGGTGCGGGAAGCGGGCATGGCCGATGGATGCTGAAATTCTCAGCACGTTGCCTTCCCATGGATATGGGCGGCTGACGATCTCAATCAGGTATTCGGCGTACTTTCGCACCGCGGTGAGTGGACCATCAACGTTTTCGAGGACGATCACGAACTCATCACCGCCAAGGCGAACGAGGAGGTCCTCGCTGTCGGTCACTTCACGCAAGCGGTCTGCGAATGTCTTGATGAGGTAGTCACCGGCATTGTGGCCATATGTGTCGTTGATCGCTTTAAAGCCGTCTAAATCAATGAGTAGAACATCAAAGCTCTGCTCAGGATCAGTATTTTCAAACCGTTGTTGCAGGCGAACACGGTTGCCCAAGCCACTAAGGTGGTCGTGAGCGGCTAAATGCGATTGATGATGGACAAGATCGCGCAGTTGGTTCTCGATACGCTCATTCTGGTGCGCCATGAAGAATGCCGCGCCTGCGCAAGCCAGAACAGTGATTGCGAGCATTGAGAGCGTCATAACTATGTTTAGAGATTCAGCGACCACAAGAGGCTGAATGAAATCTGTCGAAAAGCTCAAACCGGCAATTGCGAGCATGGCCAAAAGATTCAGCAATGTGAACAGAACGGTGTCTTTCGAACGTAGTAAAAGTGCGCCAACGACCGGGAGTACCGGGAACATGACGGCGTGGTAGCCAGTAATACCGCCACTTAGGATCACTTCTGCCCAAATGATTGCGGCGAAGCAGACGAGCCCAAACCGAATAAAAGGTTCGGGTTTCTCGCCCCAAAGGGCCGTCCAAAGCGCAAACCCGCTAATCGCAAGTGCAATAATGCCAGAGGCTAAATTGAACAATCCAGTCGTTTCAAATCCAAGTGTTTGAATTTGTAGCGGTGTGAAGAAAAGTGTTGCAACGACGCCAAACAAAGAGATCGCGGCTAAACGGCGACGATGGACATCCTCAATCGACAAAATGACCGTGCCGTCGTCAGGAACCAACCGCGTTTCGGGGAACTTGTAAGATATCCAAGAGATCAGTTTGTTAAGCAATTTTGACACCTAAAGATGGGGCAATTTAGCAGTAGGGTTCTAAATCAGGGTTGATACTGACAGACAGTTTTCAGCGTCGCGTTAACGCTTTGGCGATCATGTAAGCGCGAGGGAGCGTTGACTTGAAGGCGCTATCGCCATAGATCGCCTTTCATGAAAACAGGTTTGCATCACCATCACCATCATAGGTAACGTGCCGGATTGGGCGCGAACAAACAGGTGCGCCTCATGTTTTCAGCTTTCATGAAACTTTGAAGTGTAATCAGTTGGTTCGAGCTTTGAACGGCTTCGTTCCTTAACACTTAATTCTGCTTCGTCTATGCGGAGCCAAAGACCAAACTGAGGCTGACATCATGGGTAAGACCAAGGCTCCAAAACCAATTGATCTCGCGCGGAAACCACGTGGCTTTCCGGACAAGCGCGAAGGTCTGATCCATGCAGAACGCGCGATCATTGAGCGCGTGACGGAAGTCTATCGCCGTTGGGGCTTTGAAGGGCTTTAGACCGGGGCGTTTGAATATGCAGACGCGCTTGGAAAGTTCCTGCCTGATGATGATCGACCCAATGCCGGGGTCTTTGCGCTGCAGGATGATGATGAGCAATGGATGAGCCTGCGCTATGATTTGACGGCGCCACTGGCGCGCTTTGCGGCGGAGAACTGGCAGACGCTTGCCAAGCCGTATCGGCGCTATGCCGCTGGATCGGTTTACCGCAACGAGAAGCCTGGCCCGGGACGGTTCCGCGAATTTCTTCAGTGCGACGCCGATACAGTTGGCGCAGCGGGACCACATGCAGATGCCGAGATGATCGCTATGGCCGCCGAAGCCATGCGGGCAGCCGGGGCAGGGGACGGCGAGTTCGTCGTGCGCGTTAATACACGGCGTTTGTTGAATGCTGTTCTGGACGGCGTCGGCGCAACGAGTGACATCGCGCGTCTGACTGTTCTGCGCGCGCTGGACAAGATGGACAAGTTTGGAAGCGCTGGTGTGGGCGACCTTCTGGGCAAAGGCCGGATGGATGAAAGCGGCGACTTCACCAAAGGTGCCGGCCTTGATGATGCAGCGGTCAAACGCGTGTTGGCTTTTGCGGAGGCTGGGCGTGCGACGCGCGGCGAAACGCTAGAGGCGCTGGGCACAGCTGTTGGGACGAGCGAAGAAGGCGCAGCCGGTATCGCAGAGCTTGAAGCGATCACGCGCGCACTTGAAGCGCTGTCTGCACCTGAAAGCGATGTCATCTTCGACCCAAGTGTCGTTCGCGGACTTGAGTATTACACCGGGCCAGTGTTCGAAGCTGAACTGCTTAAAGAGACGATTGATGAAGACGGTAATCGTGTGCGTATCGGTTCTGTAGGCGGCGGCGGTCGTTATGATGATCTAGTCGCTCGTTTTACCGGCGAAAAAGTTCCAGCCACTGGCTTCTCTGTTGGCGTGAGCCGCTTGGCAGCCGCCTTTGCGATCTCTGGTGAGATTGATGCTTTGAACGGTCCTGTTGTCGTCCTGAACATGGATAAGCAAGATCCGAGTGAGGCACTGAAACTGGCAACGGAACTGCGCAAAGCGGGCATTCGCGCTGAAGCCTATATGGGCAGTTCGGGCATGCGTCCGCAGATGAAATATGCAGACCGCCGCGGCGCGCCTGTTGCGATAATGGTCGGAACTGATGAGCTTGAAAAAGGTGTCGTGACGATCAAGGACCTGAAAGAAGGGGCCAAGAAGGCAGCAGCCATCGCATCAAACGATGAATACCGCGAAGCACGGCCAGGCCAATTTGAAGCGCCGCGCGGCGAAATGATCGCCCGCATCCGCGAGATTGTGGAGGCCGAGCAATGAGCTTGAGCAATCTGTTTAACCTAGCTGGTGGTGCGCTTGTCGCGCCCAGCATTGTCATCCCCGCTTCAGTGCCACTGGAGCTCTCGGGTGAAGCGGTGCGCGGCCGGATTTGTACGTTTCTTGATGATACCGGAAGCGAGTGGGCCCTGCGCCCCGACCTAACGTTACCGGTGGCGCTGGATGAGATCAGTGCGCGCAAGTCTGGCGATGTTTCTGGCGAGTCTTTGCGTCAGTATCAGGCACCTGTCTTTCGCTTGCCCGCCATAGCTGGCGAGCCTGTTGAGTTTGAGCAGGCCGGATTTGAAATCTTTGGTGGTGCGAGTACTCCGGACGTTGATGCTAGCGTTTTGACCTCAGTGGTTGAGGCGTGTGAGCGCGGCGGCCGCAGCGACGGTCAAGTCAGCTTTGGCGACTTGTCTTTGTTCCCTTCTTTCGTTGATGCGCTGGACCTCTCCGATGAGGCGAGTTCAGGGCTGAAGCGCGCTTTTCGTCAGGAGGGCGGTGTGCGTGCGTATCTAACGGGACAATCTGCCGATAGTTCAGGTCTTGCGAAACGCCTGAAGGGGATGAGCCGAGACGAAGCCGCTGAGTTTGTCGAAGATATCTTCAAACTGACGGGTATTCGACCGGTCGGCGAACGCAGCAGCGATGAGATTGTCGAGCGCATGTTTGAACGCGCCAATGCCGGGCAGGGCGACCTTTCGTCGGCGGCGAAAACTGTACTGGACCGGGTTTTGAATGTTGATGGCTTGGTTGAGGACGCGTTGCGAGAGCTCACCACGATTGCGACGGAGGCGGGACTTTCCGCCCTGCAGCCAGCGCTAGATAAGTTGGAGCAACGACACGCATTGATCGCAGAGAGAACCAATTCGTCGTGGGTAGACGGGGCGCAATTTGCGACCCGGTTTGGCCGACGCTTTACCTATTATGATGGTTTTGTTTTTGAGGTCGCAGCGTCTTCAAACGCGGTTGATTTGGCCAAACCGTTTGCCGCAGGTGGGCGCTATGATGCTTTGCTATCGGACCTGTCTATGGGCGACGTGGATGAGACTGCGATTGGCGGCGTGGTGATCCCGCACAGATTGTCGCCGACGCGTGGAGGTAGATCATGAGCCGGATGTCGATTGCGATCCCTTCTAAGGGACGTCTGAAAGAGAATGCCGAGAACTGGCTAAAGGCCAGCGGTTTTACGGTGCGCCAGCTGGGTGGCGGGCGTGGATACACCGCTACGCTTAAAGGCCTGCCGGATGCCGACATTATGCTATTGTCGGCGAGTGAGATTGCAGGCGGAATGATCGCCGGTGATCTGCATATTGGCATTACTGGGCAAGACTTGATGCATGACCTGTCCAGCGATGTTGAGCGGGATGTTTTTATGCTCAAAGAGCTTGGGTTTGGCGGTGCAGACGTCATCGTGGCGGTGCCGCAATCTTGGCTAGACGTCGATACGATGGCGGATCTAGAGGCGGCTGGCGCGCAGTTTCGATTGCGTCACGGCCGGCGTATGCGCGTCGCGACGAAGTATCTTCGTTTAACGCGTCGTTTCTTTGCGCAGCGCTCTGTTGGCGAATACCGTTTGGTTGAAAGCGCTGGGGCAACAGAGGCAGCCCCCGCAGCTGGATCGGCCGAGGTGATTGTAGATATCACATCGACCGGCGCAACTTTAAAAGCCAATGGTTTGAAGATTCTGTCAGATGGCGTGATTCTCAAAAGCCAAGCTGCGTTGGCGGCGAGTCGTAATGCGCAATGGAGCGATGATTCTCTTGCCAGTTTGCGCATTCTTTTGGATGGCATGCAGGCCAATGCGGGCGCAAAAGCCGTGCGTAAACTTGAGACAGCTGCAAAAATTCCAGCGGACCTCATCGCGCAACTTGGCGTTACGCCTTTTGCAGCCGGTTCTGTTCTATGCCCCGTAAATACAGCCACTGAGGTTGCAAGAACACTCGCAATGCGAGGGCTTGGTCCTGTAGCCGTTACTACGGTGGACCATGTTTTCGAGGGCGAGAACCCGGTTTTTGAAAACTTTGTTAAGAGCCTGTCACAAACCGCTTGACAGAATGACGCATTAGAGGTGATACAAGTCTTGCAAGTTTCTGGGAGGAAACGCTGCAATTACCTTTTCAGGCGCGGTCCGATGACCGCGCCTTTTTTCTTGCCCAAATTTTGATTGCGTTCGACGCAAATAAAAACGGCTCCCGAAGAGGGAGCCGCCAAGGCGTTTTGGAGTGAGTTTTATTGCCCGACAGCAGCTCAGGGGGAGAGGGGCAAGGTGGATGCTGCGGGCGTTCTTATTATTGAATAACAATAACTCTTTATCGTTATTCGTCAATAACTAATTTCGATATTCTCTCGTGAAAGTTTCGTTAGACGCATTTGGGGCTATCTTTGTGGCTTCCGTTCAACCAACACGAGCTGCTAAATATGTCCCGTGAATTGTGCGTAAGCCTTTGCATGTGTTGACTTTGCGTGCGCGCCTCGCCAAGCGTGCCTTAGGGCAAATTCACTATCAGACAGGAGTTTTTCAATGTCCGATCCGCGTCAGCATATCATGCCGGTTTATCGTCCTCCCGAAGAGGCTTTTGAGCGTGGCGACGGTGTGCGCCTGATCACGGAAGAGGGGAAATCCTATCTGGATTTTGTCGCCGGGATTGCGGTGAGTGCGCTAGGGCATTCTCACCCAGCCATGGTTGAAGCTCTGCAAGAGCAAGCCGGAAAGCTTTGGCACACGTCGAACATGTTCCGCGTTCCTGCCGGTGAAGAGCTGGCCCGCAAAATGTGCGAGAGTACATTTGCTGACCGCGTATTCTTCACCAATTCTGGTACAGAAGCCGTCGAGTGCGCAATTAAAACCGCTCGCAAATATCATTGGGCCAAGGGTGACACAGAGCGCTATGAGATTGTGACCTTTAAGGGCGCGTTCCATGGCCGTTCACTTGGCGCGATCAATGCTGGCGGTAATCCAAAATACCTAGAAGGCTTTGGCCCACCATTACCCGGCTTTACGAGCGTTGAGTTTGGCGATCATGAAGCGTTGGACCAGGCGGTGACTGATAAGACGGCTGCCGTATTTGTTGAGCCTGTTCAGGGCGAGGGCGGTGTTCGTGCTATCCCTGAAACGTGCCTAACCGCGCTGCGTAAAATGTGTGACGAGCGCGGCGCGCTGTTGATCTATGACGAAGTGCAGTGCGGCATGGGCCGGACAGGAAAGCTGTTTGCGCATGAATGGGCTGAAAACGCTCAACCTGATATCATGTGCGTCGCGAAAGGCGTTGGCGGTGGGTTTCCATTCGGCGCGTGTTTGACGACTGAAGAAACGGGCATCGTGATGCAACCGGGCAGCCACGGCTCAACCTATGGCGGCAACCCGCTCGCGATGGCTGTGGGGAACGTTGTTTGGGACATCATCTCCGATGAGGCATTCCTTGAGAATGTACGCCGTGTTTCAGGTACAGTTGCGCAAGGCCTTAAAAGTCTTGCTGACAGCCACCCCGACAAGGTTGACGGCGTCACGGGCAAAGGCTTGCTGATTGGCCTTCGTCTGAAAGAGCTTCCAAAGCCCGTTCAGAATGCTTGCCGTGATAAAGGTCTCTTGGTCGGCGTTGCAGGCAATAATGTCCTGCGCCTCGCGCCGCCTTTGATCATCGAAGACTCCGATGTGCGTGAAGCCGTTGGTATCATCGACACCGCACTGAGCGAATGGGAAATTGCGACCTAAACGGGCAGCCTTTCCAAAACAGTAGAAACGTCCGATAGTCCCCTTCAGCTTCGGTTGAAGGGAATTTTCTTATGCTGCTTGTCTATATCGTTGCCGGAATTATCGGCGTGCTGCTGGTCGCGGCGATTGTCCTGTTCAATGGGCTCGTCGGGAAACGGAACATGGTCAATAATGGCTGGGCCGATATTGATGTCCAGCTAAAGCGCCGCTCTGATTTGATCCCGCAGCTTGTAACGACTGTGCAAGGATATGCCTCGCACGAACGGACACTTTTTGAGGACGTGATTGAGAAGCGTAATGCGGCGTTGCAGGCTGGTGATGATCCAACCAATCGCGGCGCGAAAGAGACGGCTCTGTCTGCCCCAGTTGGACGGTTGCTTGCGGTTGCAGAAGATTATCCTGATCTGAAGGCCAGTGACAATTTCGTAGAGCTGCAAAGCCAGCTCTCGGAAACTGAAAACAAGATTGAGATGGCACGGCGGTTCTATAATGGCGCTGTCCGTGAGCTAAACGTGGCTGTTCAGAGCTTTCCGGGAAACCTTGTCGCGAGCATGTTCGGGTTTGCGCAACGCGCCTTCTTTGAAATTAGCATGGCTGACCGCGCCGTACCGCAAGTCGATCTTGGAGGCAGCGCATGAGTGTGATGCTGCGCGTCTTTGTGCTGATCTGTCTTTCCGTTTGTATGACTGTCGCTGCGTTCGGCGATGAGGTGATCCGGCAGTTTCGGGTCGATATTGACGTGAAACAGTCAGGCGACATTGTGGTCACTGAAACCATCACAGTGAATGTTGAGGGCAATCAGATTCGCCGCGGCATATTTCGTGACTTTCCCCGTTATTATGAAGATGCGAAAACCGGCGGAAAGCTGCCCTATCAATATGATGTCATAAGCGTTCGCCGTGATGATGCGCGTGAACCCTACACGCGTGAAAGCGAGGGCAATGCCGTCCAAATTCGCATTGGAGATGCGGATCGGTTTTTGGAGCGCCGGGAGCATACTTACGAAATCAAGTACCGCGTGAAAAACCAAATCCGGTATTTTGATCAGCATGATGAACTCTACTGGAACGTCACTGGCAACTATTGGAACTTCCCAATTGAACGCGCCGAGGCCGTAATCAGTCTGCCTGAAGGTTCACGCGTCACTGAAGCTGTTGCATATACAGGCGGGCAGGGCATTGCAGAGCGCAACTATGCGTATCGGAAAGTGATGAATGCTCACGTCTTCGAGACGAGTCAGGCACTTCAGTCGCGCGAAGGATTGACAATTTCGCTGTCGATGCAAAAGGGCGTGATTGATCCGCCATCTGCAAGTGACAAAGGGTGGTTATGGTGGGCGCGTAATGGCGCGTTGACTGTGCTTGGTGCATCATTCCTAGGTTTGCTAGGGTTCTTCTATCGCAGCTTTAAGCGAGTTGGGGAGGATCCACCTAAAGGCCCGGTGTTTCCGCAATATGAGCCACCTTAAGGATATTCCCCGGCAGCCGCGCACCACATTTATTATTGGGGGTTCCGGGGACATGACGCGTTGATTTCAACCTTGATGCAGTTAGGCGTTGGCGGCTTTCTCGACATCGATGTGAAGAACAAAACGTTCGGGAAGGATATTACGACACTGTCTTTGAAGTCTCTTCCTGAAGCGGGGCGCGGCAATCAAGCGGACGCCTCCAAGTTGGCTGGATACTTATTTGATAAGACATCCAAAGTCGTTCTGGATGGAAAGCCAAACCCGGGGTTCTTGTCGGATTATACCAGGTTCCGGAAGCGTATTTCAGACAGATATGGTGACAGCTACTTCAAATGGAATGCTGGCTATATGGTGTTGGGCGTCATTGTGACGGTTGCGGCGATTGTGTTCGCTGTTACGCAAGCATCCTATTGGACCGGCTGGCACACGATGGTCATTTTGGCTTTGGTCGCGCTCAACGGACTTTTCATGTACTTGATGCCTGCGCCAACGCGTAAGGGGCAAGATGTGCGGACGCATTTGGAAGGTTTCCGGCTGTATATGGAGAAAGCCGAAAAGCTGCAGCTGAACGCGGTCGAAGTTGGCTCTGAAGCGCCGCCGCCGATGACGACAGAGCGCTATGAGACGTTCTTGCCATATGCTGTCGCCCTTGGGGTTGAGAAGCCTTGGACGAAGCATTTTGAGCGGCTTATCCCAGACGAAGCTGCCAACTATAGCCCCGCTTGGGGGCACTTGGGTGGCCGCGGGTTCGGATCTATCGGCGGCATGACCGAGGGCATTGTATCGGGCATAAGTTCAGGCGTATCCAGCGCCGCGCCGCAAAGCTCCGGCTCCTCTGGTGGAGGTGGCGGAGGCTCCTCTGGCGGCGGCGGTGGAGGTGGCGGTGGTGGCGGTTGGTAACTAGCTGCCGGGTGAAGCGGCTGAACCAGCAAGCAAGCCGCCATCCAGCGTGAGTTCAGCGCCTGTCATATAAGCGGCCTCATCGCTGGCTAGCATCACGCATAAGGCGGCGACCTCTTCTGGTGTGCCAAAGCGCTTCATCGGTGTGTCAGCAACCAAGGCTGCCATCTTTTCATCGCGGTCCGGCCCATCCCCGATCATCGGTTCCCAGATCGGCGTTAGGATGGCGGCGGGATGGATTGAGTTGCAGCGAATGTTCCACCCGTTTTGGGCGCAATAGAGCGCTACGGATTTGCTGTGGTTACGGATCGCGGCCTTTGAGCTGGCATAGGCTGCTGCGCCTGGAATGCCGACAAGGCCAGAGCGTGAGGAGATGTTGATGATGCTGCCTGCGCCTTTGGCTTTCATCGCCTTGATCGCATAGCGGCACCCCATGAAAGTGCCATCAAGGTTGACGGCATGAACCGCGTGCCATGTTGCCAGTGAGGCATTCTCGGGATCGTGAATCATCTCGCCGGATTCAAAGCCAGTAATGCCAGCATTATTGACGAGCACGTCTAGACGAGGGATCGCCGCTTCGATGCGAGCCCACTCAGTTTCCTGAGATACGTCGAGATGCTCGTATCGCGCGCCAATTGAGGTGGCAAAGGCTTGGCCTTCCGCGTCATTGATATCGGTTACGATGACATTTGCGCCTTGGTCGGCGAAGGCTTTGGAGATCGCCGCGCCAATACCGCGTGCAGCCCCGGTAATGAGGGCCGTTTTGTTTTCTAATCGTTGCATGATTGAACTTTCAGATAGGAGAAATAGCAAGCGCATCTTGGGCGCTAATAACGGGTGTTTTCGTTATGCCGGAGGTCCGGTGCCGCTAGTTCATGTCTCTGGTTTAGCTCCTAAGATATGATCCTGATCTACAGACGAATCCCCCGCCGTCAAGTCTTGTGGGCGATGGACGAGTGTGACGAGTACCCACGAAATGATCATGAGGAGATACCATGATCCAAGCTTTTCAATGGGGACAAGATACCATCCGGTCTCTTGTCCCGGATAGAGCCAAGTCTTTGTAAATGTTCCAATATTCTCAGCAATCCAAATGAAGAGGCTGACGAGGAAAAAGCCGATCAATAGCGGCATTTGATGTCGCCAGCGCCAAACTCTAAAGTGCACTTTTGTGCGCCAGAAAATCAAACCGCAGGCGGCAAACAGAACGTAGCGAACATCGTAAGTGTAGTGGTGAGCGAAGAAATTTATATAGATCGCAGCAGCGAGGATCAGTGTCCATATTCGCGGCGGGTACCCTGTCCACCGGAATTCAAAAACACGTGAAACACGCGCGAGGTATGACCCCACCGCAGCGTACATGAAGCCTGAGAATAGCGGGACGGCACCGATCCGAAACAAGCTCTCTTCTGGATAAGCCCACGACCCAGCATCAGTCTTGAAGACTTCCATCGCCGTTCCGACAATATGGAAGATCAGGATAACGAGTGCCTCGCTGGGGCGTTCTAGTTTTGTAATGAGGAAGATGAGCTGAATTGCGACGGCGTAGATAACCAAAAAATCGTAGCGGCTAAGATACCCGTTCGTTGGATAGAAATACGTAGTGGCGATAATGCCTGCGAGAAGAAGGCCGCCAAAGAGGCAAGCCCAAGCTTGCTTGATCCCAAAAACGAGGAAATCGATCAGGGCTTTCACAACCGCGTCCGGTAGGAAACCGCTCAACACACGCTCGATACTTGGGAGATGTTTCGCCAGAATCGTGTCGACGCGTGAGATGTGGACGGTGGCCATGATTTAGTCCTCGCTTGAGACTACGGCGCTTTTAAGAACCAAGTCGTGACCGAAATTCCTCATACCCGAAATCGCTTAACATTTCGACTTCGCCGTCTGAATAACGTACCGCGAGATTGGCGAGCGGCGAGCCGTTAAATGTATTCGTCTTGACGAAGCTATAGTGCATTTGATCGGTGAAGATGAGGCGGCTGCCGGGTATGAGTGGTTCGTCGAAACTATACTCGCCGATAACGTCGCCGGTCATGCAAGTCTTGCCGCCCAGCGTGTAGGTGTGAGCCTTCTCGCCGGGCTGACCGGCGCCAACAATCTCTGGGCGGTAGGGCGCTTCGAGGACATCCGGCATATGGGTCGAGGCGCTGGCATCGATGATGGCAAGGTCTTTTTCGTTCCAGTGTAGGTCGATCACGCTGGCATGCAGCTCACCCGTATTGACGACAAGGCCCGCGCCGGGTTCGAGGATAACCTCAACGTCGAAGCGCGCTTTAAAAGCTCTAATCGCTTCGATCAGCGCATCCACGTCATAGCCCGGTTTGTTGATGAAATGGCCGCCACCAAAATTTACGGCTTTGACTTGTTTGATATATGCGCTGAAGTTTTCGGCCACGTGATTGATCAAGCCGATTGAGCCATCATGCATGCTTTCGCAAAGCGCGTGGACGTGGAAGATATCTACTTTATCCCAATTGACTTGATCGAGCTTGGAGGGAACTTCGCCAAAGCGTGAGCCGGGTGCACATGGATCGTAGAGATCGCCGCCAAGTGTTGCGTTGGAATAGCCTGGATTGACGCGCAGACCGACCTTTGCGCCATTATAGTCTGCCAGCGAGGCGTATTTCTCAAACTGGCTCACGCTGTTGAAATACATATGTACATCAAGGCGTGTGATACGTTCGACCTCATCGCGTGTGTAGGCCGGGTTATAGACGTGCACTTCTTTGCCGAAGCTTTCTGCGCCCATGATCGTCTCATGCACGCCGCTGGCAGTTGTTCCGTCGAGATAATCCTGCATCATCGGGAATACGGCTGGCATCGCGAAAGCTTTCGTCGCGAGCAGAATTTTGCATCCAGCTTCTTCGCGAATGCGTTTGGCCGTTTCTAGATTTTGGCGGAGACGAGGTATGTCGAGAACGAATGTTGGAGTTGGTATGTTACCTATACCCATGGCGCGCCCCTCTGATTAGGTATCTGGGCACGTTGCCCGCGGTTTTGAGCTATCGGTAGGAATATAGCCGAGCTATTCCAGACTGATAGCGAAATAATCGCCAGGGTCGCGTACTTTAGCAGATGCGGCGCGCGTAGCTTTCATCCTCTGGAATGTAACCGAGGTCTTCGAGGCTCATCGCATACTCGTCCCAGCGATTGCAGGGTTGCCGGTTTGGCAACATGCTGCCTTGGGTCGCCCATTCACCGGTCGCAGGATTGGTCATTGTTATGAAAGGGCTCCAAACACGGCGGCCGCCACGTTTGCGGGCTTCATCATAGATGCCGAGGTCTTTGGACAGTTTCGTGCCAGACTTTGTGCGCGAATTGATGCGCAGCAGCAGGATTTCTAGATCACTGCCATTATTACCGAGTGAGGCTTTCTGGCTATCCGATAGGGCGAACCTACCGAAGCGTTCTGTCGTCCATGGATTTGCCGCGTTCATCTCTTTGGATTCAAAGTAGCGGCAGGCGGAGCATTCATCGAAGCCCCAGACGATCATCAATGGTTTGCCTTCGGCCTTCGCGCGGGCCAGCGCTTTATCGTAAACGGTTTTCGCATTGTAGCAGCGCTTGTACAGCGCCGTGGCCTGATCGCCTTTGTAACAGCCCGGAACAGTCTTCATGCCAGAATAGTTCACCGCCATGTCGAATAGCGGTTTAGCCGTAGGCGTATTGGCGCTTGCCATCCCAACAAGGGGCAGCAAAGCGAAGAGAAGGGCAGCACGTATCATGAGCAGGACAGACTTTTGAATCAGCTATTAGCGTTAATAGTGTGCCATAGCCGTTCAAATAGGGCGAGTTTGAGGCGCAGCTGTCTTGCTCGCTGCACCTCAATGCTTGGCCTTATAATCTTGTAAGCGTTTTGGAAGGGGCTAGGTAAAGCACGGGCGGTATGAATCTACCGCGCTATGCGCTGCAGCGATTACGCCGAAATCGGCCAAGTTGCCATTCAATCCAGCCTGAAGTGTCGCGGCCACCGCAGGCAGAGCGGACGTCCCAACTACCGCGCCCGGCACGAGTTGATGAGAACTGTTAAAGTAGGTGAAATCGCCAACGGCGCTATAGCCACCTTTAGTATAGTAAGCGACGCCAAGAGCAGCCAGCACCCAAGCGATTTCATCCGCAATGCCCTTCATTGAGACCGCGGCGAACAAATCCTCAGACGTCCACAGCGGCACAAATGGAACCATGTCGTTTTGAACTTGATATCGGTGCGTTGTTTCACCGAGTCCCATTCCATTATAGGCGTTGCAGAAATTCGTATCCCCCGTCACCGGTGCGGCGAAAGCGTGAACTTGAATTTTGCCTTTGAATTGCGGGTAGTGAAGCGCGACAAGCGAAGCGATCAGGAACGTCATCGCAGCGCCTTTTGAGTGACCCGTTATGACGACACCAGTGCTGCCATGGTCTGCAATCACGGTATCCATAAAGCCGGCAATATGCGGCCATAGATTCATAGCAGGCTCTGCGAAGCCAGTCGCGACATTGCAGACGTTCGTGTACGGGGCTTTGGCCATCTGCCATGGCGTTGGTTTTATCTTAGCGTCCTGAATCCAGTCTTTGATCCATTCCAGCAAGTCATTGTTGACGATGTTTGGTGGCAAGGTGCCACGTAGCGAAATCACCATGTTTCCATCGCTCATCGCGCCAACAAGCGCGGCGTTTATTTTATCATCGCCGCTGGCGACGAAGTGCGGTGTATACGTCGATGAATGGCCGACAAACCCAACGGCGTCCTGATATTCGGCGATGACATCGTAGTAGTACTCGTCGCCCGGACCTTGAACCTTACGCTCGATGAGGGGCTGAAAGCCGGGTCCGTAAGTCCAGCCTTTTTCTTGTATCTGATAGGCACAAATGCTCGCATTGATCATGCGCTTCGCCATGGCGAGCTGGGCTGGGACTGTTGGAACTGAAGGAGACATTCTGAGACCTCACGGGTTGCATCAAGATTATTCCGATGCCGCAAACGTATCAGTCAGTTAGAATGCCTACTGTGACTCAAGTCATATCCAGTTTGTCGGATGTGTGCAGGTCGAGCCTAAGTCTCGACACTAAACAGCGCCGCCTGATCAGCGTCACTCACATCAATCACGTGCCATGGTAGGCCGCGTTCTGCGACGTCTTCTAAGAACGGCTTGGCCGGGAACTGCTCAACATTGAACACGCCTGTGCCTTTCCAAATGCCGTCGAAGAACATTTTCGCGCCTGACACCGGTGGAACGCCAGTCGTATAGCTAACCGCTTGGGCGCTGACTTCAGTGTTTGTTTTGGCGTGATCAGAGACTTGATAGATCATCTTCGTGACGGGCTTACCGTTTTTGGTGCCGCGTAAGATGACACCGATCGAGGTCTTGCCTGTATAGCCTTCAGCCAGCGTACTCGGCACGGGCAGGAGATCTTTCAGGAACTCCATCGGGATAATGTCCATGCCCTTATGCTTGATTGGTTTTAGGCCGATCAGGCCGATAGATTTGAACACGTCGAGGTGTTTGATGTATTCCTCACCAAAGGTCATCCAGAAGCGAATTTGTTTCAGGCCTTTGATATGTTTCACAAGGCTTTCTTCTTCCTCGTGATAGATCAGGTAAGAGGCTTTTGGGCCGACCTCTGGGTAATCAATCATTGTGCTGATGGAGAGGGCCGGGATTTCAATCCACTCACCATTTTTCCAGTATTTGCCGTCTTGTGTAACTTCGCGCAGATTAATCTCTGGATTGAAGTTGGTTGCGAAGGTCTTGCCGTGATCGCCCGCATTACAGTCGACGATGTCGATATATTCGATCTCGTCGAACAGGCCTTCCTGCTGCGCGTAGGCGCACATGATATTGGTGACGCCGGGATCAAAACCGCAGCCGAGTATGGCGGTGATACCTTTATCAACAAACTTATCCTGATAGGCCCACTGCCAGCTATACTCGAACTTGGCGACGTCGCGCGGCTCGTAATTCGCCGTGTCCATATAGTTGCAACCCGTTTCGAGGCAGGCATCCATGATAGGCAGGTCTTGGTACGGCAAAGCCATATTGATCAAAAGATCGGGTTTAACTTTGTTGATGAGGGCTACGACCTCAGCGACATTGTCGGCATCAACCTGCGCAATCTCGATCGGTGTCTTGCACATTGCGGCGACATTCTCGCATGAGATCAAACGGCGGCTGGCCAGCGTGATATGCTTAAATGTGTCTCGGTCCATGGCGCACTTTTGAGCAACGACTGAGCCTGCGGCGCCTGCGCCAATGATTAAAACACGGTCCATAGTGGATAGCCTTTGTGAGCGTTAGCAATGATTTTTCGTCTACTGGAGAATGTTGAGGTCCGCCAGTTCCTATTTGACGATTTTGATAGGTAAAGTCGGCGTTGAAACCAAAAAATACAGCACTTTTCAGCCGCGAGTAGCGTTAACAGAAGAATTCAGCTAAGAGCGCCGCTTGCTTTCGAACCGGAGGGGTTACATGGCCTATCGGAATTTCATCGACTTATGGCAGCTAGAGGCTGCTGAACTGCGCGCCATTATGGACAGCGCACATGCGATGAAGCGTGCCCGACAAGGCTGGCCGAAGGGCAAGATTGACGCAGACGCGCCGCTTGCGGGCCACACGCTGGCGATGATTTTTGAGAAATCGTCCACGCGAACCCGGTTTAGCTTTGATATGGCGATGACCCAGCTTGGCGGAAGTTCGATCATCGCGACGGCGGCGGATATGCAGCTTGGCCGCGGTGAGACGGTTGAAGACACAGCGCGCGTGTTAAGCCGCTATGTTGATGCCGTGATGATCCGGGCGAATAATCATAGCGATGTGGAGACTTTTGCCGCCGCAGCGAGTGTGCCGGTGATTAACGGTCTGACGGATCGTTCGCACCCGTGTCAGATCATGGCGGACCTAATGACGCTGGAAGAACATGGTCTCGACCTAAAAGGCGCGCGCCTTGCTTGGGTCGGGGATGGTAACAATGTCTGCTCTAGCTTGATCCACGCTGCGCCGAAGTTTGGGTATTCAATGGCGATAGGAACACCCGAGCGTTATGCACCAGATGAGGATGATGTGGAGATCGCTCGTGAAATGCAAGGGCGTATCGACCTATATGACACTGCTGAAGAAGCCGTTGCAGGCGCGGATGTCGTGATCGCCGACACGTTCGTGTCTATGGGCGATGCGGACGCCGATGAACGCCTTGCAGAGCTCGACCCCTACGCGGTTACAGAAGACTTGATGGGGATCGCAAATGGCGGCGCAAAGTTCCTGCACTGCTTGCCTGCGCATCGCGGTGAAGAGGTGGACGCCGAAATTATCGATGGCCCTCAATCATTAGTTTGGGATGAAGCAGAGAACCGCCTTCATGCACAGAAGGCGGTTCTTCGCTGGTGTCTTGGTAAGTAGCTTAGTCGCTACGTTTCTTTTTTACGATCCGCGCTGAAGACTTGCCGACAGGTGCTGAATCGTTGCGCGGTTTGCGTGGCTTCTTACCGCCAGCATCCGGGGCCCATTTGCCTTTGCCCTTATCTTTCGTGTTGACCTTGTTTTGAGCTTTGCGCGGATCATCGTCTGACCAACGTGCTTTCTTTGGGCGCTCACCATCCGGTTTGTTGAAACGCGGCTTGTCGCCGTCTTTGTTAAAGCGAGGCTTTTCACCATCTTTCGCAAAGCGCGGTTTTGAGCCTTTAAAGGCAGGCTTGCCGCCGCCACTGCCGCCAAATGATTTACGCGGTCCGCGATCCCGGTCACCGAACGATTTGCGAGGGCCGCGATCATAACCGCCGCCATCATCTTTAGGTGGACCGTCAGCGCGCTTAACGATCAGGCTTTTATCAATCTGTCCGTCGGCGCCAGCATTCTCCATGATCTTGCTTGCCGCTTCAGGCTTTAGCTCAACATGCGTTAGCTTTGGCCCAATACGGATATTGCCGATGGCTTTACGATCAATACCACCTGCTTTGCAAAGCATAGGCAAGATCCATTTTGGATCAGCATTGGTGACGCGCCCAACACTCAGCGAGACCCATTGGCCATTATCGAAGTCAGCCTCCTGTTTGCGGCCGCGTGGTTTGTCATCGCGTCCAAAACGGTCTTCGCGCGGGCCACGGTCAGAACGGTCGCCGCGGTCACGGCGGCCATTGTCTTCTGGCACGGCCTGCAGGTCTTCTGGAGCAGAGCGACCTTCGCGTTGTAGGCGAATAAAGGCAGCGGCCATTTGCTCTGGCCCAAACTTGGCGAGCAAGGCGGTGGCAAGATCTTTTTCGCCGTCACGGATGGGCTCGTTCAGGGCCTCATGGGCCAGGAGGCGTGCATCGTCCTGCGCTTCAACATCCGCGACTGAGGGCGGGTTGGCCCATGTCGCTGCGACGCTGGCATCTTGTAGAAGGCGCTCAACCCGGCGCTTGGCGCGGTGTGGCACGATTAGGGCACAGACGCCCTTGCGGCCAGCGCGACCTGTTCGTCCAGACCGATGAAGCAGGCCTTCTTTGTTACGAGGAAGCTCCGCGTGAATAACCAGATCAAGGCCCGGCAAGTCGATCCCACGCGCAGCAACATCAGTCGCCACACACACACTGGCGCGGCCGTCGCGCATGGCTTGTAGGGCGTTTGTGCGTTCTTTTTGGGTGTATTCGCCAGACAGAGCCACCACAGCGAACCCGCGATTATTCAGACGGCTTGTAAGTTTATTCACCGCATCCCGGCGCGATACAAATACGAGCGCGTTCTGAGCTTCGTGGAAGCGCAGGACGTTGATAATCGCATTCTCAATATCGTTGGGCCCAACGGTGAGCGCTTGATAGTCAATGTCAGCGTGCTGATCTTCTTTCGAGACAGTGTTCAGGCGCACAGCGTTGCGTTGGAAGTTCTGCGCCAGACGCGCAATCGGCTTCGAAACCGTTGCTGAGAACATGAGTGTACGGCGATCTTCTGGCGCAGCGCCGAGGATATGCTCAAGCTCTTCACGGAAGCCCATGTCGAGCATTTCATCAGCTTCATCGAGCACAACGGCGCGAAGTTCTGATAGGTCCAAACTACCGCGGCGAATGTGATCTGACAGGCGTCCCGGCGTACCCACAACGATATGCGCGCCGCGATCAAGCTGGCGACGTTCCTCACGTGGGTCCATGCCACCAACACAGGTCAGCACTTTGCCGCCCGCGTCCTTATACAGCCATTCCAGCTCTTTCGTGACCTGCTGAGCAAGCTCACGGGTTGGGGCGATACAGAGGGCCATTGGGGCGCCGGCTTGTTCTAGCCTGTCGGCACCAACCAACATGGTTGAAGCAAGCGCCAAACCGAAGGCGACGGTTTTACCCGATCCGGTTTGCGCCGAGACGAGAAGGTCTTGGCCTTCAAGTTCCGGGTTGATAACTGCTTCTTGTACAGGTGTGAGGCTATCGTAGCCACGCGCTGAAAGAGCCTGCGCGAGGGGCGCGGCGATCGTGTGTTCTGTCATTTTTGCGGTCTTTCCAAGGCCTTAGGCGCTTTGTCCACCCTTGGAGCTCGCGTCTATTAAGGCCCGTGTAGCGGCTGAGATACGCTTTGGCTATGGCTAGTCATCAGGCGGGCCATCGCGCGGGCCGTGAAAGCGGGCGCATCGTGCCCGAAGAATATGGATTATTCCCCCCGGATATCTTCGACTCTATCCCGTTTCTATCCCACGCTTCATCCCCCAAAAAGTGGGGGATAGGCGGTCTGTTCAGAGCATGAAAGACGCAAGGTTCGCGCCGATTGGTGCCAGATTGGCGCGGGGTTCATGCGGGGTTTGGCTTGGGCCACGCGAAATCGCTTGGCTGACAGCGCGCACTCTGGCTAAACTCACCTTCGGGACGATAAGAGGTTGGGTATGACGATTTCAGATGAATGGTGGGACCGCTGGTGGGAACAGGACTGGTCTTGGGAAGGGCTGGCGCAGAAGCTTTGGCGAGGGTGGTATGTCGATACGGCCTGGGCCGAGGGGGAGGCGTTTGAGCCTGTTCCAGAAGATGAGCGGGTTGAGGGCGTCGACTATCGCGAGGCGACGCTGCAGGATTATTGGCGGCGGGCGATGCTGGAGGCTGGGCTTTCGGAAAACGACTATCTTGTTTGGGTCGCAAATGAAGCTTGGGCCCCAAGATCACTGCGGGATCGCCATGACACCCGTATTCACTTCACCCTGATGCACCTGCCACCGAAATGGCAGGATGGGACAGCGACGATCAAGGCCTATCCGGAAAATCCGCCACAGGCACTTGTCGCCTTGTTGAAGATTGAACTTGGACGAGAGGTTCGGGAAACTAAGTTACGAGGCCCCGATCATCGGATACGATGGGATGGGGGTGTGCTGCCGGATTTTCGCTTGAGCAATCTATCCCCCCAAGCCCGATCTGAGGATGGCAAGAGTCCGATTAGTTTATCAGCCCGAAACGCGGCCTTCTCTGGCGGCGCCTACTTCCAGAGCGCGGCCTTCTCCGGCTACGCCGACTTCGAGAGCGCGGCTTTCTCTGGCGACGCCGACTTCGAGAGCGCGATTTTTGTTGGAGTCGCTATATTTAGTGGGCAGGGTAATTCGGTTAAAAGTGATGCTGTTAGCGCCCGGTTGATGCCTGACCCGGTTCAACAGGGTGTCCAAAAATTTGAGCAACCTGAAGCGATCATGTGGACGGCGCGGCGGTCTTTTCCGTTCGCCAATTTTCGAGAAGCGATTTTTCTGGAACCGGCCCGGTTTGATAATCGAGATTTCCATAGCAAAGCCGATTTTGATGAGACATCATTCTTCAAACACGCAGCATTTCATGGATCTGATTTACATCGGGGTGTCGTATTTCGCGATACGCACTTTAGTGCGTCGCTGAACCCTGAGAAAGGATTCGCTGGCTCTCAATCGCTTTGGGCAAAGCTTCGTAAGCGCAAGAATGTTCAACTCTTACCAGAATCTGCTTTGCGACGCTTGCACGAAGTCTTTGTTCGGCGTTGTGAGGTGGCCGATGAGGTCGCACCGGCTTTTAACGATTGGGCGCAGGCTTTTGAGGCGATGCGCCGATGGAAAGCGGCGATCTTTGCGGGCGTGGCTAAAGACGGCGCAAAAGCCAAGCTGGACCGATTAAAATATTTTGGAGCCTCCGAAGACAGTTTTCGAACCCTGAAACAGATTATGGAAGACCGCCGTGATCGGATGGAAGAGGCACGGTTCTTTAAATTGGAATTGCTGGCGCGGCGGCAGCGACGAGGAGGCTGGTGGGCGAAGCTGCCGTCTCGAATTTATGGAGGGCTTTCAGACTTTGGCTCGTCAATGGTGAGACCATTTCTGTGGCTCGTCGTCAGCGTGTTATTGTTTGCCTTTCTCTATGCCGCGATGGGCGCATTTTTCGCTGGGGGCTTCGGATCGCACGATTATTGTGAGGCGTTGAACTATTCGCTGAGCCGCGTGTTCCCGTTTGGCGATTGGACGGAGGTGCGCGATTGTTCTCTGATCGGTCAGATGCAGGCCGATGGTGGCAATTATGAGCTGTGTTTGGGTGAGGGTGAGACAGCGTACAAGTATCGAGTAGGTACGGCGCTGACTGTGCGGTTCGTCGGGATGGTTCAATCGCTGTTTGCGCTTATCCTAGTCTTTTTGCTCGGCCTTGCTGCGCGGCGGCGGTTCCAGATTAACTAGGCGAGGAACCGCTCTAACCCGGCCATAAACGCGTCGAACTGGTCGTGGTGGAGCCAGTGGCCGGCGTTTTCGATTTCGGTGATGGTGGCGTTTTGGAAGTGGGCGGCGCGGCCATCGGATTCTGGGTTTGAGGCCCAGCTAGTGGCGCCATAGACGAGCCATGTTGGGCAAGTGATACGGGTCCATAGGTGGACGAAGTCTTTATGACTGATATCGGATGGGGAGCGGCCCATGCCCGCGGGATCGTAGGCCCAGCTGACGGTGCCGTCTGGATTGGTGTTGATACCCGTCTCGGTGAGGTGGTGGATCAGGGCATCGGGCAGATGGGTGAAGGCGGCGGCCATGCGGGATTTCGCCTCTGTCACGTCTGCCATGATGCGGGGCTGGCGCGGGGAAAGCTTGCGGCGGCCCTCGATCCAGGCGTGTAGACGCTCATGCGCGGGGGTGGCTTTACGCTCGGCCAGCATTTTGGGTGAGGGGCCGAGGCCCTCTATCGCGGTGAGCTTTTCGACTTTTTCCGGGAACAGGCCCGTATAACGCACGGCGATATTGCCGCCGAGGGAGTGGCCAACAAGGGTGAACGTGTCGAGGCCTAGATGGTCTACCAGACTGGCAAGGTCATAGACGTGATCCATGACGCCATACTCACCATCATTGACCCAGTCGCTTTGCCCGTGTCCGCGTAAATCGTGGGCGTGGACATGGTAGCGGGCGGCAAGGCGGGCGGCGACGTTCTGCCAGCTATGCTTTTGGTCGCGGCCACCATGGACAAGGATTAGCGGCGGATTAGCTGGATCGCCCCACGTGGCGAGCGATAGCGTCAGGCGCTGGGACGGGAAAGTCGAAAGGGTGGGCTGTGTCGCGTTGGTCATGGCAGGCTATGTATGGCGCTGCGCCCGTGCTGGCGAGGGGTCGAGTTGGGGTAGGGTGCGCAAGCTCGCCAAACATCGCGTTGTCAGAGCTCTGATAAAAAATTGCCTTGTGTGACCAAGTTTACATAAAAGTATTAACCTATCTAGTATGTAATATTTTATAGCGGGCTCAATTCGAATGTATTGGTGACTGTAATGATTGGACGACACCTAGTACCGACGACCACAAGTGAGACTTTTTTAGATTTAAACCACACTATAGAGTATTTCCGGCGCTCCGAAGCGGCGCTGTGGACAGTGGCGAACTGTCTGAAACGGGAAACGATCGCAGATGCCCTTATTGAGGACATCTATAGTACGCGAGAGTCCTGTGTTGCGCGATTGAACACATCAAAACCAGACACGCTGGACGATGTCAGTAAGCGTTTGGGATTGTGGGTATTACAGAATTATCCGGACAAGCGTTCCGAACCAGAATCGGAATGGGATCGTCAGATTGTGAACTCATATTTTCAGATGACGCGGCTTTTGGGGATTGAACCTGTTCGCGAGGAATAGACGCAAATAGCTGTCTGGCCACGCCGTTGCCTGATGCTGTGGGGTTTTTGCTCTACACGCGTGCCCCTTGTATCTTCGTAGTAGCCTTGCCACATGGGCGCATTCTCGCCGTTTCGGTGCGTTTCAGGAGGCTGCCATGACAGCAACGAACAAACCTCTCGAAGATTTTGTGTCTGGGTTCACGCCGCAGGGATTGCCTGTGCGTGGCCGGGTGATTCATTTGTCGGGTGAAAGCCTGTCGCCGATCTTGAAACGTCATGCATATCCAGACCACTTGGCTGAAATTTTGGGTGAAGCTTTAATGTTGTCGGCTTTGGTTGGGTCGGGCATGAAGTTTGACGGCAAAGTCCTGGCACAAGCGGAGGGCGACGGCGCGGTGTCTATGCTGGTTGGTGAGTATCGCAAGGATGGCGGTTTGCGGGCGTATACCAAGTACGAGCCCGAGCGCTGGGCGTATCTCAACAAGGTGAATATGGGTGAGAAGCCGCATATGCCGCAATTGTTTGGGCCGATGGGGCGTCTGGCGCTAATCATCGTGCACGACAATCCGGATATGCAGCCGTATCAAGGTATCGTGCCGCTAGCGCGCGGTACGCTAGCAGAATGTGCGCAGGATTATTTCAATCAGTCTGAGCAAGTTGAGACACGTTTGAAACTTGCTGTCACGAAGGATGAGAATGGCGAGTGGCGCGGCGGCGGCATGATGATCCAGAAGATTGCTGGCGACGATGCGCGCGGCGATACAAGCGAAGGCTGGCGCGAGGCGGAAGCTTTGTTTGCAACGCTGAGCGAGGCGGAGCTGACGGATCCAGCACTGCCGACGCAAGAGCTGCTTTATCGCCTGTTCCATGAAGGCGGTGTGACGATGGATGCCGGGGTTCAAGCATTGGACGATCAGTGCACGTGTAATCGTGATCGCTTGGTTGGGACGCTGCAAGCGATGGCTGATGAGGCTTTGCGCGAAATGGTGGAGCCGGACGGTACGCTGAAGGTCGACTGTCAGTTCTGTGCGCGTGACTATGTGATCCCGATTGATGAGGTCGCGGGCGCAGTTAGTTAGAGATTTACCCGGATCGGTTAGATGATCGATCCGGGAGCTCTCTGTTATGAAAAATCGAGACCGTCATTGGCCTTACGAAGACAAGCCGTCATGGTGGCGGCAGCTGTTTGGCGGCGGCCGCGCCGTGGGCGAATGGGCCGTCACGGATCGCACTGCGTCTAAACCTAAAGTGATCGCGAAGGTGACGACTTATGAGCGTCCAGACTGGCTTGATCAGTCATCACCGAAAGAGCCACCTGCGCCACTACGTGAAACGATTGAAACATCGCCGGGCACGGGCGGTCCGGAGAGGATTTTCCGGTATTGGGTCCATAGCATCGTCAATGCCGTGAATTTTCAGGGGCGCGCGTCGCGGGGCGAGTTTCTCTCATTCCTAGGGCTTTGGTTGGCTTGGGCGTTCTTTATGGGGCCGCTGGTGCAAGCGCTTTATGCCATTCCGGTTCTTTCGCCCTTTGTCCTTGTGTTGGATTTAGCGCCGATTGCCGTGTTGATTGCGTTTATCTCGCTGCTAGTGCGGCGCTATCATGATCTAGGCAAACGAGGCTGGATACTGGTCCTTACCCTCAATCCATTCGGCATTTTACACGTCTTTTCGAACGTGTTCCGCGAAGGCGAGAAGAGGCCGAATGCGTATGGTGATGTACCGATCTAAAGCCTATTCAAGGTCTGAGGCCTCGGCATAGGCGGTATAATTGTACTGTTCGATACCGGCGGTTTTCATCGCATCGCTATAGCGTACCCAAGCCCTTGCATCATCGTTGCAAAGGACACGCACCCATAGCTCATCGTCCGGGCCGTCTTCATAGACGGTGCTGGCGGGAAGGTCTTCTTGCCCGAATTCATAGTCGGCCCCGTCCTTGGAGGCGATGAAGAATCCTTCGCCGAGATATGTTTTATAGGTCAATTCATCACCAGCTTTGAACGAAAGCGTCGCTTGCATGTCGCTGCTATAAGCCGGGACTTCTACATCCTCGTTGATAGCAATCTTTGCTTGAAACACCATGGTGACAAATTCCAGGCCGTCAGAGCCGACGCGGTCGCCGTTCCAAGGACTGTAAGTTGCTTTGTGTGGCACGGCGCATGATACGGTCGTCGCGCCGTCACGCTTTATCTCAGGCATGCCTTTGATGATCACGCCTTCTTCAGCGATCGCAAAGGCGCTGGGATATTCGCCGGACCAGAAGTCGATTTGTTGCCAGCGTTCGGAATACCCATTTGAGGACACAGCGGCGACGGCGGTCGCAGGTTGAGATGGGGCGTCTATGCCGCCAGTCTCTTCACTCTGCGGTGTATCACCGGGTGCAGGACTGGTTTGAT
>JAQWGO010000142.1 GCA_029238175.1 Henriciella sp.
ATAACCCCCCTAGTGATGGTGTTGGTGGTTACCTCCCCCAATCATCACCTCTCACATGCCAATGCATAGGATCACATATATGCAACCAAAGAGCTTTGATCTCCAGCAACGCAGACCATGGGAACCCAGGACTCTCTCAGCCACACCCATAGCCGAAGAATTCGTGGATATTGCTTACCAAGAACAGCTCCAGCACAGACGAAAGCGTAATGAGCAGGAAGGTAAAAGAACCAGAACCAACACGACTGAGAGAAGGACTGTTGGGGCCTTAGTGCTGGATGTTCTCGCACATCAGCTCACTGAAGAAGACCCCGGTGGCCTTAGCATTCGTCTGGATACCAATTGGCTTCGTGGCAACCACCCAAGACCGATCGCGGTCAATACGGGTGTTCGTGATCGCCTAACTGATCTGTCGGCTACAGGATGGCTCTTGGTCAACAAGGGTAACAATCACGGTAAGGGTCAGCTGACGACCATTTCTGCGGGGCCTCGTCTTACCTGCATCGCCCAAGAGAAGGGTCTATCTATTGGGGATATCCAACGTGATTTGGCCCACACCAATGAAGTATTCCTCTCGAGGCGCAGTGTCGTTGGCGACAAAGTAGAAAGAGTCCGAGTTCAGTTCCAAGCAACGAAAGAGACCGAGGTTCTGCGTGCTCAAGTCCAGAAACTAAACCACCTCTTCGCTTCAACGGAAATCGCCCAGCTTGGCTCTGATAACTTGCCAATAGATCTATCTCGCCGAGTGGTTCACCGGTCTTTCATGGATGGACGGTTCGATCGTGGGGGGCGACTGGGAGGATCAGCCTTTTGGTTGAACCTAAGGAAAGATCGCAGGAGGCAGGATCTCATACTCAGGGAGGAGGCTATCGCGGAGGTCGATCTCGTCGCTGCGCTTCCCGCAATCGCTTACGGGTTAGAGGGACGCACCATGTGGGACGACCCATACTCGCCTCCTAGCCTTGATCATGTCCCTCGTGGACCTCTTAAGACTGCCTTCGTCACCTTTCTCTGGGCACAGTTTAACAGGCGTCATGGTCGTTTCCCGTCAGAGGTATCCTTAGAGCTCCCCAAAGAGCTCACCTATGCGCAAGTTTATGACGCGCAGTGCAGGCACAACCAGCTAATCGCTCATTACCTCGGAGCTGAAAGCCCTCGTGGATCGGAGCTGATGTGGCATGAGAGCGAGATCATCATCGACGCGACTCTTCGATGCTATGACCAAGGGTTCCCAGCGCTCCCCATACATGACGCTTTGGTGGTTCCAGTGTCATGTGCCAAAGCCGCCACAAAAGCCCTCTCAGACGCCTTCATAAGCCGTCTAAAGGTATCCCCTATGATCACCCATCAGTCTTTCGGTCGGGAGGCCCAGCATGCGTAATGCAAGAAACCAACACCAGGTCAGATCCCGGGCAAAAGCAGTTGATACCGAGCACAAGCATTGTAAAGTTATCGGGTGCCCCCATCCCCCACGCGCCGCCACCCGCAATGGGTTGGACACCAGGTTTTGCCGCAGTCATGCCGACTTCTACAGCCGACACGGCAGCCCGTATAAGGGCTCTTACTCAGCGGCTCAGCTGCAACCCTATCGAAAGGTTGTTCGCAAGTGGCTCAAGGAGAACCGTGAGAACGTGTGGGTGCGCAACGCAGTCACTCGTGTGCGTGGACTATACGATCGCGCCGGACCACATGAAGAGGCATTTCGGCTCGCTGGGATGTCCGCCCAGGAACGCGGGAGGAAGGCGTGGGCACGCTTGAGGAATGCAGGGGTTTCACCGCTAAAGGTCGTGGAGGCTTGGTTGGTAGTTGATCAAGCGATCATGCACGATCCACAACCCGTAGAAACTAGCGAGTTCCACCGTGTCCAAGCCGCTAAGCTCGTGCACCGATTAGCATCTGGCTCTCACAAACGCTGGGAGCGAGAGATTCGGCGAATGGTCGGCGTGGCCAACGTCCCGATCGTGGAAGTGACTGAGCTGCATAAATACCCCCAGAGCCGTGGCAAAGTTCTGCGGGTGATTGGAGCAGACATCGACGAAGCATGCGGCTTAGTCACAGAGGCTGCACGTAGAGACCTCCAAGATTGACGTCCCCGAACACTCAATCCGATCACAGGCGAACACGCGATCCTTCCGAAGCCAGCGACGAAAGCAGAGGTTTTAGGGTGCGGTGGGTGCCTCCCTCCGGACTTGAAAGGCCTATGCGCTTGCAACACAAATCACCAGCAATGACAGGCCAAACAAGCTGAAGCACAACATGAGAGTACCCTGCCCAGACGCGTTTGGGTACACCACTGGTACACCTAAGACCATCCAAGGCGGGGTACGGGGGGAATTGGGCGCCCCCCAACTGGTTATGAGTCGCTCAGATTTTTGCAGTGAAAATCAGCTGACCTTCGCCTCACCCAACTCGGCTGGCGAGTAGACATCCTTTTGCACATCGCCGAGGGCTGATTGTGCGTGTTCCAGCGCCTCCGCCGTGACCGAGGTCTCATAACCCCCTGCCCCGTATCGTGCAGTTATTCCGCTCTCGCTGTGACCGACGATCGCAGAGATCAAGCCTTCGCGCACTTGGTTGCGCCGCATCGCTTCGATGACTGAATGGCGAATAGAGTAAGCGACCAATCTTCTAGACTTTGGGACGCCAGCCGCCCGGATCGCTTTGTTCAATAGCTGGGATGTATTGTTTGTGTTGTGAAGCGCCCGGCGGAACAGGCTTTCACGGTCAGCAAGGGCCAAGCGATCAAGAGCTTCAATCGCCTCCAGAGTAACGACGGGGACGAAACGCTCGCTACCTTCGGTCTTGAGACGACGGTTCGAGTTGGGCCTGATGTTCAGCACCTTGTGATTACCCCGGGTTTGTACATCCACCTTCTGTAGACCCGCGATTTCTAAGGGCCGACAGCCAGTCGCTTTGAGCAGAACGATGAGGTCTCGGGTCGACCCTGGATTCTCAGAACACCAGCGGTCGATCATCTCCCAGTGTTCAAAGCGGAAGGGCAACACTCTCTGACTAGCCTTAGGCTTCAGGGGATCGCGCTTAAGTGCCGCGTGTTTGATTTTTGCCCAAGGGTTTCGCAGGTCGTCGATCTCGTTACGATCGATGGTAAATGACCATAGCGCCCTGATGCTATTCAATCGCCGCCGGATAGTTTCTGCCGACTGTCCACGATCGCGCGAGAGGTACGTGATGAAGTCGCTCGCCAGCTTACGGTCAACATCTTCAATGGTCGTCGTGCCCCGTTTGTTGAACCACTCCTGAAGTTGCTTGAACGCGGATTGCTCCGCTTTGCCCAGCATGCCCCCGGCCTGCTCATCGGTGTAAGCCTCAACTGCGCTAATGAAAGAAACTGGAACCTTAACTCGCTTGCCGCGCTTGACCGTCTCCAGCTTCATCTTGTCCTCAGCGCTCAGGTAGTGGGGATCCGGTTCCTCACCGCGAGGCGTTTGCGCCTCTGCCCGACGCTCTAGTTGGTCCAGCCAATGGTCGAGCTCGGTGAATTCACCGTCAGTTCGCCGGTTTTCTTCAGAACCCGGCCCAATGAAACTCATCCGAAGCGCCCATTCCTCAGCGATCTTCGCGAGAGCCTCGGGCGACTGGTTGCGCTGGTGAAGGCGCTCGGCTTGCAACATCATACGGGAAACGTCACGGTCGATGAGTTTGATGCGAGCGGGCGCTAGGTGTTGTTCTGTCTCAGCAAGGCCAAGAGACTGTTTGAACTCCCGGCGATCCCCGAGGTATGGCCGAAGGTGCTCAGGGATTTTACGGCGATAGTGCAACCGTCCCCCGCGTTTTTGCAAATACTTGACGCTCATAAGCATGGGCTAATCTCCACAGATTGTCGTTTCGTGAAGACGCCTAAAAGGGTTGTGGGTTCTATTTGGTGTACCATTGGGTGTACCGCTCCGTGTACCAGTTAGACGTCGGAGAAGCCAATAAAATCAATGGTGACGGGGGTTCTAGGTGTACCAGGTGGTGCCCCCACACGGACTCGAACCGCGGACCTACTGATTACAAATCAGTTGCTCTACCAGCTGAGCTATAGGGGCACTTAGGGGTCGTTTATATCGCGTTTTCGAAAAGTGCAAGCGGTCAAAAGAAGATCATGCAGTTGCCACAATTGAACCGGTTGCGGGCATGTTTCTGCCTTACGGGGGAACTCAACTCATCGTTAGCAAAAAGGAGCTGGTTATGATCAAGACACTAACCACTATCGCTATCGCAACGAGCCTTGCCACCGCTGCAAATGCAGCACCCTTGCCTGCGCCGCCGACAGAGGTTTACACACCTCCGGTCCAAAGCTCATGCGTCGACACGACTGTTCAAGTCTATTTTGAAAATGGCGCCAGCGCACTAACCAATCATGCACGGTCAGTCATATCTCAGGCGCAACAAAACCTTTCTGGATGCGCCCATGGGGATGTCGAAATGATTGCCATTACATCTGACGCCCGCACCCAAGATGAACTCGTTGAGCTTTCATCGGAACGCATCGCGATGGTTTCAGGCGCGCTCGCAAGCGAAGGCGTCCCGATTGCCTACACTAAAACTGCGATCGACACCGACATTGAAGAAGCATCTACGCTTCACCCCATGACCCGCCGCGTTGAAGTGCGCCTAACAGCTTGGGCGCCCGAAATCGGCTAAACATTCTTCCCGTAGGCTCTTGTTCCCACTGGAGCTAAAACTAAGCCCCGGACGCTCGCAGGCGATCCGGGGCTCTTTTGTTTGGATGGTTCTTTCTTTAATCGAAGAACGACATCACAGCAGCCGCAACGACAAAAGTCACAACAGTATGGCCTGCATTGACGAGAAATGCCCCAACATCATGCCAAGGTGAATAGACCAAAGTATACGCCATTAGAGGCACGCCAAACAGCAAAGATATCCAAAGCGCCATCAGAACAGCAGACGGCAGTTTGGAAATATTCTTCTGCTTCATGTGCCAGCCAATGCCATAAGCAATAACCAGCGAAATGACGAAGCCACCAATCATCCAGATCGGTTCTCCCGCGCCCGCTGCGAGCGTCGTCACGCCATCGGCGGTTAGATAGCTGATCTCTTTGCCATCGGCACTCATGTACATGCCTAGGCCATTCGCCCAGATTTCAGTGAATAGTAGGCCGTAGAATATGAAGCCTATGAAAAAGACTGCGATGCCTGCTAACAGCACACCGAGTAAGTTTACTCCTGCAATTCGTGGCATTGTTTCCTCCCAAGGATGTTTATTTTATGCCAAGTCGCGCTAAGTAGGCCCCAGCCCGACGTGCAAACCGTGCCCGTATTCGGCGATTTAGGGAAGACAGCATGCAACCGAACGAAAAACGCCGTATCCTGATCACGTCAGCGTTGCCCTATATTAATGGCATCAAACACCTCGGAAATCTCGCTGGCTCTATGTTGCCTGCGGATGTGTTCGCGCGCTTTCAGCGCCTAAGCGGCCACGATGTTCTCTATATCTGCGCGACGGATGAACATGGCACCCCAGCAGAATTAGCGGCGCAAGCAGCTGGTATCTCTGTCCAAGAGTATTGCGACGAACAGCATGCCGTTCAGCGCGCCGCTGGCGAAGGCTTCAACCTGTCCTATGATTGGTTCGGTCGCTCGAGCAGCCCAGAAAATTACGCCCTGACCCAACACTTCGCCGAAACACTTGAAGCGAATGGCTTGATTGAGGAACGTGTCTCAAAACAGGTTTACAGTATTGATGATGGCCGCTTCCTTCCAGATCGGTATGTCGAAGGCACCTGCCCGCATTGCGAGTTTGAAAAAGCGCGCGGCGATCAATGCGATAATTGTGGACGCTTGCTCGATCCCGTTGACCTTAAAGATCCCTACTCCGCCGTCTCTGGATCGAAGAATATCGAAATCCGCGACACGGCCCACCTTTTTCTTCTGCAAAGCCAGATGCAGGACACGATCCGCGATTGGGTCGAAAAAGCTACAACATGGCCAACCCTTGCCAGCTCCATCGCAATTAAATGGCTAGATGAAGGGCTGCGTGATCGCGCCATTACACGTGACTTAAAGTGGGGCGTTCCCGTCGCTAAGACTGATGGTACGGTTCGCGCTGGCTTTGAGAATAAGGTCTTCTACGTCTGGTTCGATGCGCCGATCGAATACATTGCCGCAACCGAAGAATGGTCAAAGTCCAATGGCGGCGACTGGCAAAGCTGGTGGCGCAAAGACAAAGGCGCAGACGAGGTCGAATACGTTCAGTTCATGGGCAAAGATAATGTCGCGTTCCACACAGTCAGTTTCCCCGTCACGATCTTTGGATCGAACGAACCATGGAAATCTGTTGATCGCCTAAAGGCCTTTAACTGGGTCACTTGGTATGGAGGCAAGTTCTCAACCAGTAACAAGCGCGGCGTGTTTATGGATCAGGCGCTAGAACTTTTGCCAGCCGACTATTGGCGCTGGTATCTCATGGCGAACGCGCCAGAAGGGTCGGATGCGGCCTTCACATGGGAAGGCTTCCAAGCGGCGGTGAATTCAGACCTCGCCAACGTTCTCGGCAATTTCGTGAACCGGATCACCAAATACACTGTCAGCAAGTTCGACGGAACGTTGCCCGCAACCGGAACGCCCGGCGAAGATGAGGCGTGGATGGCTGGCGAACTCAAGAAAAGTCTTGCCGCAATCTCTGAGCATTACGAGAATATGGAGTTCCGCAAAGCTGCCGCAGAAACTCGCGCGCTTTGGGCCGCAGGCAATGAATATCTCACCCGAGCAGAGCCATGGGTGAAGTATAAGAATGATGTCGACGCCGCAGCGGTTGGCGTGCGGACGGGCCTCAACCTCGTCGCAATTTTCGCAATCATCGCGCAGCCACTAATTCCGACAACAGCAAAGACCATTCTCGACACGCTAGGCGTTCCTGACGGCAATCGAAACTGGCCAAACCCGGATCAAGCTGAAGAAGTGCTTGATGCTCTTCCGCACGGCATGCCAATCGCGGCGCCGCCTGTTCTGTTCCAGAAAATCGAAGATGACATGGTTGCGGAATGGACCGAAAAATTCGGGGGCGAAAGCTAAGTCATGCCGCTTCAGAACCGCGTTGATCCCTTCGGACTAATCCACGCGGTTTCTGATCGCGGGACCATGATGGGCAATCGCGGTGGATGCTTTCACACCGAAGAACAAACCTTGCGCCCAACGCAATGGAAAACGCGGCAGTGGATAACCTGCGTGCTGGAGTTCAAAGGCCGCCAACGCAAATTGATGTCTCCCAACACATATACCGAATTGTTCTTTCTAGATGAAGCAACCAGCCTCGCAGCGGGTCACCGTCCTTGCTATGAATGCCGCTACCCAGATGCGAAACGTTTCAAAGAGGCGCTGATCAAATCTGGCGTCTTTCATTACCGGCCCAAAGCCAGCGACTTAAGCGACGCGATTGCTGGCGAGATCCAATCGGTCTTGAAACAAAAATCTGATCGTGAGCCGGTATCGCCAGCCGCGCTTCCTGATGGCGCGATGTTTACGACAGGTTCGAACGCATACCTCAAATGGCATGAACAAGCGCATCAATGGAGCTTTTCCGGCTATAGCGAACCAAAGCCTCTACCAACCGAAGCTCTTCGTTTAACACCGCACATAACGTGCGAAGCCCTTGCGCACGGGTATACGCCTCAACTCCACCCCAGCCTTAAATCCTAGTCGACAGGCCGCGTTACGATCAGGTCATTGATTTGGCTGGCTTTCTGTTTGGCAAACAAAACATTGTGCAGATACCAAACTTCGCCGTCACCAAGCGTGATTTCTATATCGCCCGTCACAATCAAGCCAAGCATACGGTGCCGCAAAAAGTCGTCTTTCAAATACCGACAACGTGCATTTGCGCCGCTTTCGGCGCGATCACCGCTCCCCCAATACACACGCTCACGGATCTGCCCGGGTGCAAATTCATAGAACTTGACCTTATCAAATCCAAAGATCATCAGCGCCCACATCAGGAAGACCGTGACCCCGATGAAGAGATAGAATGCCGAACTCATTCGGATATCCAATCCGCCTATAAAACTAGCGATTGGCGCTGAAAGGTTCGCCATGAATAAGAGAATACCACCAATCGCCAGCAGCAAACCAAGAATGACAGAGTTTGCACCTCGCAGCTTTACGGTAGTCGAGAAAATCACAAATATCAGAGCAAACACAAAGGTTTGTCCCTGAACACGCGCTGCTGCACCGCC
The DNA here is from genome assembly GCA_029238175.1 of Henriciella sp. Lineage (GTDB taxonomy): Bacteria > Pseudomonadota > Alphaproteobacteria > Caulobacterales > Hyphomonadaceae > Henriciella. Next base: position 8,196 of record JAQWGO010000142.1, read on the forward strand.
TTCATCACCAATGCCGGCTGCCGTTAATGCAAAGAATATGAAGCCAAGCATCCAG
>JAQWGO010000068.1 GCA_029238175.1 Henriciella sp.
GCGCAGGGCAGGGGAGTTTCCTTATCCTTGAGAACGGTGTTCCGACGCGTTCACCCGGATTTGGCAATGTGAATGGTTTGCTAGAACCACATCACGAAACGGCTGAAGCGATTGAAGTCGTTCGTGGCCCCGGTTCAGCGAAGTACGGCTCTAACGCTGTCCACGGTCTCGTAAACGTAATCCTTGCTGACCCTAGTGGCACAGCACTGAAAGAAGTCCGCGCGTCTTATGGTAGTTTGGGGCGCTACAAAGCTGATGCGATTTATGACCAAGGCTATTTAGGCCGGGCATCTTTGTCCGTTCAGACAGATAATGGCTGGCGTGACAATACCGGGTTATTCCAGCTCAAAGGCTCAGGCATTGTCGAAACAGTCGTCAAAGGCTGGAACGTGACGGCATTTGGATCTGCTTCTCACCTAGAGCAAGAAACGGGTGACTTCATCCAAGGCGTGGATGCCTATGAAGACCGTAGTATTGCCAGAAGCAATGATGACCCGCTCGCCTATCGTGATGCATGGTCAGCGCGGGGGGCAGTTCGGCTTGAGCGGGATTTTGCCAGCGGGAACCTAACGCTGACACCATTTGCGCGAGTTCAACAGATGGATTTCCGTCAGCATTTCTTACCTAATAAAAGCTTTGAGAAGAACGGGCACACCGCGCTCGGCCTGATGACAAAGTACGTTCAACCAGCGGGCGACAATGCAGAATGGTCTATCGGCGCCGATATCGATATTGCCTCTGGATATCTAAGAGAAACGCAGACTGATCCATTCGGATTTTTTCCGGTTGGTGTACACTATGACTATTCTGTTGATACGACAGCGCTGGCCGTATGGACTGAGTTCTCTTTTGAGCCGACTGAGAAGTTGAGAATTCTTGCCGGATTGCGCGGCGAAGCTCACAATTATGACTACGAAACTGAAGCAGCAGCCGGCATTAATGGACGTTTCAACGTGCCCGATGATCGGAGTGATGACTTTAGCTTCGTGACACCGAAGATTGGCGCTATATACGCCTATAATGACAATCTTGATATCTATGCCAACTATGCACGCGGAAGCCGCGCGCCGCAAACGAGCGACCTATATCGCATCCAATCTTTGCAGGGGACGGCAGAAGCCGAGGTTGAGACACTTGATAGTTTGGAAATTGGTCTTCGGGGCATGGCATTTGATAGCGCCCTTGTCTTTGATATCGCCGCTTACTGGCTCGACAAAGATAACTTCTTCTTCCGTGACTCTAACGGGCTGAACGTCACGGATGGTACGACCCGGCATCAAGGCGTTGAGGTTTCGGCAAGCTGGCAGGTGAATGATACGCTCGAACTATCGGGCAATGTCGCTTGGTCCGACCAAACATATACGTTTGATAGACCTGTTCGAAATGGTTCGGAGATCATCACTGACGGCAACCAGATCGACACCGCGCCGGAATGGCTCGCGGACATAAGCTTACGTTGGTCGCCAACGGAGAAATGGGACGCCACTCTGTCTGCAGAATATATCGGCGAATATTTTACGAACCCAGCCAACACCCAATCATATCCTGGCCACACAGTGTTTAATCTCAGGTCTGCATATGACGTAAGTGAAACACTGGAGACCTATTTCGTCATTAGAAACCTTCTGGACGAAAAATATGCCGATAGGGCCGACTTTGCATTCGGGAATGAACGATATTTTCCGGGCGAGCCAGTCAATGTGACTGTCGGCATTCGTAAGCAATTCTAACTCTCAATCGGAGCGTGACATGAAACTCTACCATTCACCAAAAGCCGTAAACCCAGAACGGACTTTCAACTTCCTGAAAGCCAAGGGCAAGCTCGACGCTGTGGAGCTTGTAGAGGTTTCGATCATGAAGGGTGAGCATAAGTCTGCTGAGTATCGCGTGATATCGCCTTTTGCTCAGGTGCCTGCCTTGGTTCTGGATGATGGAACGAATATCACAGAGAGCCGCGCGATTTGCACCTATTTTGAGAATCTATTCCCAGAGCCAAACTTGATGGGCACAGATGCCAAAGAGAAAGCTTTGATTGAGATGTGGGACCGCCGTATCGAAATGCAGATGATGGCACCTTTTGCACAATGGTTCCGAAATGCGCACCCGATGATGGCGCCGCTCGAAAACCCCCAACTGCCCGACGCCGCTGCCAAATCGGAGACAATCGTCAAAAAGTTCGCGAAACGTCTGGACGATCATCTTCAAGGTCGCAATTGGCTTGCGGTCGACCGTTTTACAATCGCAGACATCACGCTGTACCTCACCTGTGGATTCTGCGGTGTGATGCAGTGGAAACCTCACCGTGAGCACGACAATATTGGTCGCGTTTATGCCGCGATCAAAGAGCGCTTAGCGTAACCGATTAGGTCAGTTCTAAAGCATGTTGGGCTTCTACCCATGCATCGATATGCTCTAGCGCTAGTTTGGCTTGGACCCGCTTTTTCGCGCGGCCTTTATCCTTACCGCGCAACCGTTTGCCGTCTTCCGTCTTCGTCGGCACTGTGCCTTCTGGCGGGGCAGGGAACAGTCCGAAGTTGATATTCATCGGTTGGAAAGTTGCCTTACCTTCAAGGTGGCCACCCGTGATATGCTTCACGAGAGCGCCAAGCGCAGTTGTGTGTGGTGGCACCGGTATCGACTGGCCCAAACGATCGGCCGCAGCAAAACGCCCAGCCAATAAGCCCATCGCGGCACTCTCTACATAGCCTTCAACGCCCGTGATTTGTCCGGCAAAGCGAATTCTCGGCATAGACTTGAGGCGCAAATGCTCATCCAGAAGCTTCGGGGAGTTTAGGAACGTATTCCTATGAATCCCGCCAAGTCTCGCGAATTCCGCATTCTCTAAACCGGGGATCATTCGGAAAACGTCGGCTTGCGCACCATATTTTAATTTGGTTTGAAACCCGACCATATTCCAAAGTGAGCCCAGCGCGTTGTCTTGGCGAAGCTGAACAATCGCATGCGCTTTCGTGGTCGGATCATGTGGGTTGGTGAGACCTACTGGCTTCATTGGCCCAAATCTTAGCGTCTCACGGCCGCGTTCCGCCATCACTTCAACAGGCAAGCAGCCTTCGAAATAGGGAGTGTCTTTTTCCCAATCTTTGAATTCAGTTTTGTCGCCGCCGATGAGGGCGTCCAGAAATGAATTATACTGCTCTTCATTCAAAGGGCAGTTTATGTATGCATCGATCTCACCATGCGGACCGGGCTTGTCATAACGGCTTTGGCGCCAAGCCTGATCCATGTTGATACTATCAAGATACACAATGGGCGCGATCGCATCAAAGAATGCGAGGTCATCTTCGCCGGTGTGCTCGCGAATCGCTTCGGCAAGCGGAATAGATGTGAGCGGCCCTGTCGCCACGATGACATTGTCCCAATCTTCTGGCGGCAAGCCCGTAATTTCTTCGCGAACGATGGTGATAAGGGGATGGTTTTCAAGTTGGGCAGTTACTGCTTCCGCAAACCCTTCACGGTCGACGGCTAAAGCACTGCCAGCTGGCACCTGATGCTTATCTGCCGTTGGAATGATAATGCCATTCGCGCGGCGCATTTCTTCGTGCAATACGCCTACAGCATTCAACTCATGATCATCTGATCGAAATGAGTTGGAGCATACCAATTCCGCCAAACTATCCGTCTGGTGAGCTTCTGTCGGCTTAACACCGCGCATTTCATGCAAAATCACCGGAACGCCCATATTGGCGGCTTGCCACGCAGCTTCGGAACCGGCCATGCCGCCGCCGATGATGTGAATAGGTTTGATATCAGTCATTCCGGCGATGTGCGTCTAGTTCTGCCTCAGGTCAAGACGATGCAACATTCAGGGGTATGCATGAGGCTATGTCGCCCCTAAATGGAGCATATGACAATTGAGACTTTTTCACCCGAATCCGCCCTGCAAAGCCTAATCGAATCTTGTTTGAAAGCAGGCGCGACCGATGTTGATGTTGCCTATGGCAAATCGGATGGTGTGAGCGTTGATGTGCGGGAGGGGAAACTCGAAGGCATTGAGCGATCTGAGGCTCAAGGTGTTGCTCTGCGGTGCTTCGTTGGACAGCAACAGGCTTCGGTCTCTGGGTCTGACATTTCACAGGATGGCTTGAATACATTGGCAGAACGTTGTGTCGCGATGGCCAAAGCTGTTCCTGCTGATCCATATTGCGGGCTGACACCGCGTTCTGACTTGGCAACAGATCTTCCGAATCTGGACCTTACAGGTGACGGTGAAATCGATGCCGACATCCTAGAACGAGAGGCTATCGAAGCCGAAGCAGCAGCGCTTGCCGTTGATGGCGTGAAACAGGTTTCAAGCTGCGGAAACGGCTGGAGCCAGAGCGAACGCTGGATCGCCGCGAGCAATGGGTTTTCGGCTTATAAAAAGAGCGGCTCAACGGGCTTAGGTCTGGCCGCGATCGCCGAGCGTGACGGCGCGATGGAGCGTGACTATGCAAGCCGGAGCGCCCGACGCTTGGAAGATAGACCAAGCCCAGCCGAGATCGGTCGCATCGCTGGTGAACGAACGGTAGCCCGTTTAGCGCCGCGCCAGATACGGACACAAACCGCCTCTGTAATATATGATCGCCGCGTGGCGAGCAGCCTTCTGGGTGCGTTTCTAGGCGCAATCAGCGGGCCCAGCGTTGCGCGGGGGGTCTCATTCCTAAAAGATAGTTTGGGCGAGCAAGTTTTCACTAAAGGCCTCAATATCATTGATGATCCGTTCCGGGCGCGCGGTATGGGAAGCCGTGCTCACGATGGCGAAGGCCGACCTGTCCAGAAAGCTGCACTGATTGATGATGGCGTACTAACCCGCTGGCTTCTCAATGGCGCTTCCGCGAAACAGTTAAAGCTCACCCCAAATGGGTATGGCAGCGGCGGCTTTGGCAATACTCCCGGCGTTGGCGTTTCGAACGCGTACATCGAGGCGGGGACCAAAACTCAAGAGGCGTTGCGGCAGGACGTTGGCAAAGGTTTGCTGGTGACCGATATGTTTGGCCCCTCAATCAACCCGAATACAGGTGACTATTCTGTTGGTGTCGCGGGTTTCTGGTTCGAGAACGGAGAGATTCAACACCCAGTCTCTGAGGTCACAATTGCTGGCGATCTACCGTCTATGTTTGCGCGCATGGTGCCAGCTTCTGATCTTGAATTCCGTGGTTCTCGCGATGCGCCATCAATCCTGATTGAGGACATGTCGATTGCAGGCGAATAAGGCTGATATTGAAGATCTGGTTTTACTTCGCACTGTTGCTCGCGAAGCTGGGGACCTCGCCCTGAAATACTTCAACATGTCTGATGTAAAGACATGGGATAAATCGGAAAACCATCCGGTGACCGAAGCAGATATTGCGGTGAACGACCTTATTCGTGATCGCCTTATGACGGCGCGACCAGATTATGGCTGGCTGTCTGAAGAAACCGCTCTTGATAATGAGACACGAATTGCGCGGCGCGTTTGGGTGGTCGATCCAATCGACGGAACGCGTGCTTTCATGCGCGGCGACCCTTATTGGTGCATCGGGATTGGGCTGCTTGAGCGAGGGCAGGCTCGCGTTGGTGTCGTTCATGCGCCAATCCTTGAAGAAACTTACGAGGCCAGACTTGGGGCAGGGGCGTACTTAAACGGCGATGCGATCAGCGTAAGTAATTGCGGCGCGGAGGATGGCTGCCGAATCATAACGAATGAGGGAATGCTTACGCATCCAGCATGGCCCGTACCTTGGCCCAAAATGGAACTCGCGAAACCTAAGCCCAACGCGACGCTTATCCGCATGTGTTGGGTGGCGTCCGGAAAATGGGATGCCGCGTTAACGTTGTGGCGTAAATCGGATTGGGATTTGGTGCCAGCCGTTCTGATCGTGAGTGAGGCTGGCGGCGTTGCAACGACGCATCTTGGCGAAACATATACATTCAACCGCGGTGAACCTGCACAAAGAAGTATGCTGGCGGCTGGAAAAGCTTTGCATTCCCTGTTATCAGCCCGCGTCAAAGGCGTAAGGTTGCCAGATCCGAACTGGACCGTACGTCCCTATGAACGCACACAAGCCATGGAGCGCCAAAAAATGGGCGATACAACTGGAACGAAACAACTACTTCACATCGTTATTGGCGGTGAACTGAAGAAGGTCACAGAAGTTGAATTCGAAGACCTAAACGCGATCGATTTTGTTGGCGCATATGCCAGCTACAAAGAGGCGTATGACGCTTGGAAAGGTGCTGCGCACCGTACGGTCGATAACGCAGAAATGCGTTACTTCATTCTACACGCGCACAAGCTGCTTGATCCAGAGACGGGTGACCACCATCACGTCTAAGGCGACAAAACAAAGCTCTAAAAACAATAGCCTTTTCAAATTGATAAAGGCCAGCTTCACCCCGCATTGGAAATGGTTTGCGGGTGGAACGCTAATGGCTGTGGTCACGGCGCTGTCGGTGTCTTCCTATGGCTGGCTGGTTAAGCGCGTGCTTGAAACGCTGGAAAGCCTGCAAGAGACGTCCAAGAC
>JAQWGO010000075.1 GCA_029238175.1 Henriciella sp.
TGCTGAATCGTTTGGCGGCGACCCTGCAAATCTCACCCTGTTTGGAGAATCGGCGGGCGGTGCAAATATTTTCGCTCTGATGAAAAGTCCGCAGGCTGAGGGCCTGTTCCAGCGCGCTATTCTGGAGAGCGGAGCCTTGGGACCAACCGATATGCCTCTTCTTGCGCAGGCAAAAGAGCGCGCCAGAGACATGTTCAACAAAGCGGGTATCGAAAGCACTGAAGCGGCAAAGGCGTTGCCATGGCAGAAACTTGTCGACCTGCATAAGCAGACCGGCGTCGAGCATTATCATGGTCCTGTCCTTGATGATTATTGGGTGCGCACGACTGGCGAGATGAATGCGGGTGTCGATGTGATGGCGGGTAGCAACCTCAACGAAATGCTGATGTACCTTGAGGGGTCGGATGCCGAGATACTCGCCTTCGGTCTTGCCGACTATCCGGCTGATGCACGAAAGACAATCCTGGTTCTTCCCGTCCTTGAGACGATGACCGCCCGTGAAATTGTAGATGCATTGTCGACAGCGTCTCAGTTTCATTGCCCCTCTGTCCGAATTGCCGACGCTGCGGCATTGCGAGGCCAGCAATCATATCTCTACCGCTTCACGCGCAGGCGGGAAGGCGCTGATGCTTATGGGGCTTATCATGGCGCTGAAATTCCCTACGTCTTCGGCACACATGACGATTGGCTGCCAACACATGCGCAGGACCAGGTTTTGACATCAATCATGATGGCTTATTGGACCAATTTTGCGAGCGCAGGTGACCCCAATGGCGATGGCTTGCCGGTTTGGTCGCGGCACATGGTAAACAGCTCAGCGCTCCAGGAGCTGGGCGATCAGGTGCGCGCGAGGACGGACTTTATGGCGCCCATGTGCGATGCCCTGAAAGGGGAAACTCAGTGACCGGAAAACCCATCGACAAGACAGTTTTTGCGCTGGCGGTTGCGACCTCCTTGATTGTATCCGTGCCTCTGATTGTGTTTAGCAAGTCGTTGGGTCCGGGGATTGTTACGCTCTATGACTGGACCGCCTTCAATCTTGGTATCATTTATCAGTGGGCCGCGATTGGCGCGATGGCAGTCTCAGCCTATCTCGCTTTCGGTCCTTACGGACGCATCAAACTCGGCGGAAAGACGGATGAACCGGACTTTTCAACACTGAGCTGGGTCGCCATGCTGTTCACCGCCGGTGTGGGCGGCGGTCTGCTCTACTGGGCTGGAATCGAATGGACCTATTATTATGAAGCGCCGCCCTTTGGCGCTGAGCCGAGGTCGACCGAGGCCATACGCTGGGCGACAAGTTATGGCCTGTTTCATTGGGGCGTGAGTGCCTGGTGCATCTATGGGCTGCCATCGGTCGCTCTGGCTTACGCTTTCTATAACAAGGGTGTGCCCTATTTGCGGTTTAGCGCGTCTATTCTCGGCGATAAGTGCGCAACCTCGCCATGGGGCAAGCTAATTGATCTGATCTTCATGATCGGCCTGATCGGCGGGGCGGCAACGTCGCTGGCTCTGACGGTCCCAGTCATTTCGGCAGGAGTGGCTGAACTGACGGGTGTGGCGCGATCCACTGTTATGGATTTAGTCGTGATTGCCGTGTGTGTTGGATTGTTTGGCGTGACTGTCTATCTCGGACTTGAAAAAGGTATCAAGCGTTTGGCCGACACGAATTTGTGGCTGGCTTTGCTCTTTCTGGCTTTCATTCTGATTGTCGGGCCGACCGGGTTTATTATGACAATGGGGACCGAGAGCCTTGGTCATATGGCCGCCAACTTTTTCACCATGCTTACCTATACAGATCCCACCGATAAAACCGGATTTGTACAAGACTGGACCATATTCTACTGGGCGTGGTGGATTGCGTTTGCGCCCTTCGTGGGCATCTTTGTGACGCGCATTTCGAGGGGCCGCACAATCCGTCAGGTCCTGCTTGGAATGTCCGTGTTTGGTAGTCTTGGCGTTTGGGCCTTCTATATCGTGTTTGGAAATTATGCGCTCTATCTCGAGCTCACCGGCGAGATGCCCGTTGTGGACATGGTTCAGGAGGATGCTGCAGCTGCGATTGCTGCAGTAATCGCACATCTTCCATTCGGAAAAGTTGCACTCGCGATTTTTGTTACCGTCACAACGGTGTTTGTTGCGACAACTTACAACTCAGCCAGCTACACGCTTGCCTCGGCAGCAACAAAATCTCTTCATGCAGGTGAGGATCCTGCGAGATGGCACCGCGTGTTCTGGGCGGTCGTCCTGGGCATGCTCCCAGTCGGGTTGATGTTCATTGGCGGATTGAAAGTGGTTCAGTCTGCTGTTTTGCTCGCTGGACTACCAATAGCAATTGCGGGCGTTTTCATGGTTCGATCGCTGTTGACCTGGTTGAAAGAAGACTCAGGCGCCTCAGTTTAGTCGACGCCCGCGCCTTTGAATCCAACTCCAATCGGCCACCTCCGAATCCAGCACTGCGACTTCGAGGCCCCGGCCGGGCTCGGCGCCCTCGACATAGACCGGACCAGCCAATGTATGAAATTGGCTGAAATCGATGAGCCAAACCCTCACTAAGCCAGACGGCTAAAATGTCTCAAATGCCTGACGACGAACACATTCGCAATAGCCTTTGGAGTCATCGTCGTGCCAGCTTTGCTGGAAAGCAAAAGACAATCGAACACCGAAGCTTGCAATACCGCAAAGCCGTCGCATAATATCAACAACGAAGATGAGTGAAATCTCTCATGGTGCAAGCTTAAGTCTGAGCCATTTTATATGACGACGGACACTTCTCTCGTTTGTCATGTGTTGTTACGGAGAAAGCCGTTATGTTATTTAATAACAAAATTCAAGTCGCCTGAAGTTGCCTTTGACGAACCTCTGGTTGCTACCAAACTCGACAGGCGTCTTTGTGCGCGAGCTTTTTGTGGGGACAGTTCCTAATGTCTTCTTTTGCGCGCCTTGAAGCCTTTAGAGACAGATCCAAGGTTACGAAGAATGCTGACATATTCTCCTACTTGCATCAGTCCGTTTCGAGATGCGACTGAAGAGTCCTGAACCGATATGGAACAAAAGTGTCCCACTTTTCGAATCGGGTCGGAAAAGTGGGACACTTTTCACCTCTAATTCATTGATTTTATTGATGTTCACTTTTGTTCTGGTGCCCGGGGGCGGAATTGAACCACCGACACGCGGATTTTCAATCCGCTGCTCTACCCCTGAGCTACCCGGGCGGGCCAGTTAGGGAAGCGGTGTATTAGCGCCGCTTCACTGGCTTGTCCAATGGGGAAATTGCTTTTTTGCAGGTGAAACTGTTTTAGCGGCCTAAACCGCCTCAACTACCTGCTCAATCGCACCGAAAATGGAGTGTCCCGCCGCATCCTGCATCTCAATACGCACGGTGTCGCCAGCCTTCATGAACGGTGTTTTAAACTCGCCGCTTGCGATTTTCTCAATCATCCGAATCTCTGCGATACAGGCATAGCCTAAGCCGCCCTCGCTAACCGGTTTACCCGGTCCGCCATCCGCATCTTTGTTCGAGATTGTACCCGACCCGACAATTGAACCCGCGACAAGCGGACGTGTCTTCGCGGCGTGAGCCACAAGGCGCGCCATGTTGAATGTTGCGTCTTTGCCCGCTTCCGGACGGCCAAACGGATCACCATTATAATCAACACGCATCGGAAGATGGATCAGAGCATCAGCCCAAGCCGCCCCAAGCTCCTCAGGCGTCACCGCGACCGGCGTGAATGCACATGGCGGCTTAGACTGTAAAAACCCAAACCCTTTCGCCAACTCGCCAGGGATCAAGCCGCGCAGCGAGACATCATTGCAAAGCAAGATGAGTTTGATGTGTTTTGCAGCTTCCGACTCACTCACACCGGCCGGAACATCGTCTGTGATGACACAAACTTCAGCTTCCATGTCACAGCCCCAAGCCGGATCGCCCAACGGAATTGGATCACGCGGTCCGAGATTTGGTCCAGATACACCCTGATACATTAGTGGGTCTTCGTAAAAGCTGGCTGGAACCTCTGCACCCCGCGCTTTGCGGACCAATTCAACGTGATTGATGTAGGCCGAGCCGTCAGCCCACTGATACGCGCGCGGCAAAGGGCTTTCGCATTCATGCTCATGGAAACGGAATGTCGGAACAGAGCCAAGCTCAACTTGTTCAGCCAGCGCAGCGAGCTTTGGCGCCGCCATATCCCACGTATCCAGCGCCGCCTGAAGCGTCGGCGCGATACGCGCTGCATCCGTACAGCGCGTTAGGTCTTTAGAGACAACGACAAGACGGCCATCGCGGGTTCCGTTTTTCAGGCTTGCAAGCTTCATAAGTTTCTCCTCGAAACGGGTTCATTCTATATTAGTTGCAATAACAACCATTTATGGGTTTAGCTATACCGAACGTCGGCTTTCTTTGCATTTCCGCTCTGTGCAGCAACAGCCGCCACGCTCGCTTCTAGATCAGCCAGGTACTCATCGATGACCTCTGAATGCTTTGGTGATAGCATTAGATGCAGGCTTGGCGGCTCTTTCGTAACTGACGTAAACCAACCACGGCGATAGATTTCGCCATATATCGCAAAGGCGTGGTGATCAGGATGCCTGAACGCGACAAGGCCAAGCATAGGATCTCCTAAGACCTCAAACCCCAGCCGTTTCACGCCCTTTTCAACGCGCTGACGTGTTTCACAAACGCCGCCTTGCAGCCTTTTATATCCTTCAATGCCGAGATAATTCATCACCGCCCACGCCGCAGAAATTGCACCGCCGGGGCGCGTTCCCGCAAGTGTTGGTGTCTTCATCGGCGCGCCAGACCACTGGTTCATATCAAACGGCATATGTTGATACAGCTCTTCTGATCGAAACAGCACAGTGGATGCTCCTTTGGCGGCATAGCCATATTTGTGTAGGTCGGCGCTCATCGAGTGAACTGCCGGCACTTCGAAATCGAATGCTGGAACGGCGATACCGTTCATCCGTGCAAACGGCGCGAAATAACCACCGACACAGGCGTCCACATGCAGCCAGACGCCTTTACGCTCGGCGGCTTCGCCTAAGGCCTCAATTGGATCGATAATGCCATGCGGGAAGTTCGGGGCCGAGCCAACCATCATGACGGTGCTCTCGTCACAAGCTGCAATCATAGCCTCAACATCAGCATGATAAGTACCGTCCGTCATTATTGGTATCCGGCGAACCTCAACGTCCATGAGATGACATGCTTTGTCGAATGCCAAATGCGCTGATTGCGGTAATACAATATTGGCTTTGCCAAGCGCCTTACCTTTTGAACGCGCGTAATCCCGCGCCGTCTTGATCGCCATCGTGATCGAGTCGGTCCCGCCGGATGTCATTGCCCCCGTTGATCCTTCCGGGCCGTGCAGCAAACCAAGCCCCATCGCGATAACGTCTTTTTCCATTTGCGCGAGCGACGGAAAGGCCAGCGGCCCAAGTCCATTTTCAGACATATAGGCTGCGTAAGCTTCTTTCTGGACGGCCGCGATATCCTCACCGGCATTGAAGACATAGACGGCTGTCTTGCCTTCGCGCCACTGTGCATCGCCCTGCCCGCGCGCCATCATTTCTGTTTCAATATCAGGCCATTCTCGGCCCTGTTCTGGCATCTGCATGCTGTTTCTCCCGATACAGACGCAATCTGAAACAGATCACACAGATAAGCAAACGCCGCCCTCGATGAGAGAGCGGCGCTCAAGCTAGAAGGGGAGACTAGCTTTTGAAGGCGAGAGCCTGCTTAAGAACGGGCGCATCAATCGATGCCACCGCAACCTTTACGGCCTTCTCTACGCAAGCTTCGGCTTCAATCTTTCCCGCCAAAGTTTCGCGGGCCGTGCCAATGGCGCACACGCGCTTTGCAGCACGTTCGATCTTACCAAGCACCAGCTCGGCACCGGCGGGGGTATTCAAATCATAGCCTGCAATCTTTACGTTGATTGTTTGTGTATTGGTCGCGGTTGCGGCTGCCGCCGGTAGGGCAAAAGCCGCTGCTGTAATTGCGATCGCTACGAGTGCGTTTCTGGGAATCGTCATTGTGGTCCTCCTGCGTGGACTTATCGTTGCTCTTTCCCTGTGCCTGAGCTTGATAACAGATTATTATCGATTATCAATATGAATAATTTGTAATTACACCTGTAACATGCAATCGAGCCTTTCCTATGAATGCAACGCTCGCTAACTCAAGCACATGTCTAAATCTCAATTCGTTTGTCAGTCTTGCGGCGCCGCTCATAAAAAGTGGTCGGGGCGCTGTGACGCCTGCGGTGAGTGGAATACGCTGACCGAAGAAACGCTCTCGGCGACGCCCGGCGGATTGAAAGCGCCTAAGTCAGGGACCACAAAATCTGGCAAAGTTGAGTTCACTCCCCTTAACGGAGAGCAAGAACCACCTGCCCGAATAGTCATGGGCGTCGATGAATTGGACCGTGTCTTTGGCGGCGGTATCGTTCCGTCTAGCGCCACCTTGATTGGCGGCGATCCCGGCATCGGCAAATCAACACTCCTCTTGCAAGTCGCTGCCCGGCTGGCCCGCAACGGACTGAAGACTGTTTATGTATCCGGCGAAGAAGCCACCGCCCAAATCCAAGACCGGGCACGCCGGCTAAAAGTCGCTGACAGTCCAGTCCAGCTCGCGACAGAAACCGACCTTCGCAAAGTCCTATCCGCCCTCAAAACAGCTAAGCCCGACTTCGTTGTGATCGATTCGATCCAAACCATGTGGTCAGACAGCCTCGATGCTGCGCCCGGTAGCGTCAGTCAGGTGCGTGCTTGCGGACAAGAACTGACACGCTGGGCCAAAAAATCAGGTGCCGCGATTGTCTTAGTTGGGCACGTTACAAAAGAAGGCACGATTGCTGGCCCACGTGTCGTTGAGCACATGGTCGATGCTGTCTTCTATTTTGAAGGCGAACGCGGCCACCAATTTCGAATTCTGCGCGCCGTGAAAAACCGCTTCGGCCCAACTGATGAAATCGGCATCTTCGAAATGCATCAATACGGTCTGGCACCAGCCAAGGAACCCTCCGCGCTTTTCCTCTCTAGTGAAGACACACAGACGGGCGGCGCTGCCGTTTTCGCCGCGATGGAAGGCTCGCGCCCTGTCCTTGCTGAGGTTCAGGCGCTTGTCGCGCCAAGCGCCTACGGCACCCCTCGTCGGTCCATCGTCGGGTGGGATACTAATCGCCTCGCCATGTTGCTTGCCGTTCTGGAATCTAGGTGCGGCGTTTCTTTAGGTGGGCGCGATGTATATCTGTCGGTGGCTGGCGGTTATCGCATGACCGAACCGGCTGGCGACTTAGCAGCTGCAGCTGCGCTTCTTACATCGGCTGCGGCAAACCCCGGACCAAGCAAAGCCATCTTTTTCGGCGAAGTCGCCCTCTCAGGCGCGATCCGACCTGTCGCACGCACAGAACAACGCCTGAAAGAGGCCGCAAGGCTCGGATTTGAGCAAGCTTTTGTACCGGATGGCAGTCCAACCGCCATTGAAGGCTTGACGATTACCCCCATCAAGCGACTATCTGACCTTGTAGAGTTGATCGCACCGGAAGCTGCCTCATGATGGAAGCCCTTACAGCCTTTGATGCCGTAGCGATCGTTATCGTGATCGTTTCGACATTGATGGCTTTAGCTCGCGGCTTCATGAGAGAACTTGCCACATTAGGCGCATTCATTGCCGCAATTGCTGCAGCATTTTTTGCCCGCAAGTTCTTTGTTGTTCCTCTTACCGAATTTTTGCCTAGCAGCGCACCTAGCTGGATGCCTGACGCGATTATCTTCGTCGTTGTTTTTCTGATCGTTTACGTTGCCGTTGCGTGGTTCGGCGCCAATCTTTCAAAAAGTATCCAAGGCGTCGATGGAATCGGTTTGCTTGATCGGCTTGCAGGTGGCGTGTTTGGATTCGCGCGCGGCGGCGTGGTTCTTGTATTTTTTGTCTACCTCCTAAACCTCGCAATGGATAAAGATCAGATTCCGGAATTTGTCAGTCAAGCAAGGACTTATCCGATCATTAATGCCGGCGCAGACTATTTGAAAGACCGCGCCCCGGAGCTTGCAGAGCGAAGTTCACAGCAACCAGAGCTTGACGTGGAAACCCCGGACGAATAGTCCGCCCACAGACAGACCGAAAGGCTTATCTCGATGATGTTTGACCATGATGATGATAAGCTCCGCGAGGAATGCGGCATTGTTGGCGTCTTCGGCCACCCAGAAGCCTCTCTACTCGTCGCCCTCGGCCTTCACGCGCTTCAGCACCGTGGACAAGAAGCTTGTGGCATCACGACCTATGACAGTGAGAAGTTCATCAATGAGCGTCACATGGGCCTCGTCGGTGAGGCTTTTGGCGGAGACCTGACTAATCGCCTGCCCGGGTCTTCTAGCATCGGGCACAACCGTTACTCGACACAGGGCAAGCCGGCATTGCGGAATATTCAGCCGATCTATGCCGACCTTGATACAGGCGGCTTTGCCTGCGCCCATAATGGTAACCTGACAAACTCGCGCGCTCTTCGCCGCAAGCTGGTTAGCCGTGGCTCAATCTTCCAATCGACTATGGATACAGAAGTCGTTCTGCATCTATTGGCCCGCAGTGATCAGGAGACCGTCGCCGACCGTTTCCTCGACGCTATTCGCCAGATCGAAGGTGGGTTTGCATTCGTCTGCCTTACAAATAAAAAACTGATCGGCGCACGTGATCCTTCCGGTCTACGCCCACTTATTCTTGGCAAAATTGGCGATGCCTACGTCCTCGCCTCAGAGACCTGCGCCCTAGATCTCATGGGCGCCGAAACCGTCAGAGAAATTGAGCCCGGTGAAGTCGTGATCATTAACGAGGATGGCATCCGAACCTATAATCCGTTCCCATCACAGCCCGTCCGTCCTTGCCTCTTCGAATATGTTTATTTTGCGCGCCCTGACAGTATTGTTCAGGGCCGTTCTGTATATGAGGTCCGCCGCAAGATGGGCCACCAACTTGCTATTGAACATCCAGCCGATATTGATGTTGTCGTGCCAGTGCCAGATTCAGGCGTTCCGGCGGCTATCGGCTTTTCAGAACATTCCGGCGTTCCGTTCCAGCTTGGTATCATCCGTAGCCACTATGTTGGCCGGACATTTATTCAGCCAACACAGACGGGGCGCCAACGCGCCGTTTCACGCAAGCACTCGCCAAACAAAGCCGTGCTTCGCGGTAAGAAAGTTCTGCTCGTTGATGACTCGATCGTTCGTGGCCACACATCGCGCAAGATCGTTCAGATGGTCCGCGAAGCTGGCGCCAAGGAAATCCATTTCCGTTCAGCCAGTCCGCCGATCACCCACCAGGATTTTTACGGCATCGACATGGCCGACCGTTCTGAACTTATCGCCGCGAACAATTCCTTGGAAGAAATGCGCCAATTCCTCGAAGTTGAAAGCCTAGGCTTCCTGTCTGTACCGGGCCTCTACCGCGCCATTGGTGAAGAGTATGACGAAGAAGCACCGGCATTTGCTGACCATTGTTTCACAGGGCAATACCCGACGCGCCTAATCGACCATGATCAAAATGAGAGCGGCAAAGAGCGTCAGCTTTCCTTGCTGGACTAGCTCGGCGCACAGCGATAAGTCCCGCGCATGGAAAAACGTATCACTCTTGTCACCGGGGCCTCAAAAGGCATCGGCCGCGCCACCTGCAAAGCCCTAGCCGCCGCAGGACACCACGTCATTGCGATCGCAAGATCTAAAAAAGCGCTCGAATTGCTGGATGACGAAATCCGTGCTGAGGGCGGTTCAATGACGTTGATTCCGTTTGATATGAAGGATGCCCCAGCGTTTGAAGCCCTCGGCCAAGCCATAGCTCAAAAATTCGGACGCATTGATGGCCTAATCGGCAATGCTGGCGTCCTCGGCAATATCGGCCCTCTGCAAGCTGGCGGCGAGCGTCAGTTCAATGAGACGATTGATGTGAACCTAAGTGCAAACTGGCGTCTAATACGTGTGATGGATCCATTACTGCGCCGCTCCGATAGCCCGCGCGCGCTTTTCATCACCTCTGGTGTTGTGCCACGTCCGCGCGCTTTCTGGGGGCCGTACCAAGCGTCCAAGGCTGGCCTTGAAGCCCTTGTCTATGCATGGGCAGATGAGAATGAGCAGACAAGCTTGAACGTGAACCTCTTCGACCCCGGTGCCACGCGCACCGATATGCGCGCCGATGCCATGCCGGGCGAAGACCCAATGACTTTGCCATCACCAGAAAAGGTGGCAGCACACATCGTTCCAATGCTCGAAGCTTCAGAAACACGAACCAAAGCGCGCGTGAATGTAAGTGACTTACTCTAGAGCCTAGTGTTTGCGCCGCGACTTGTCCGCATATGGGTTTGCACCCTGACGAACAATCAGACGTAAGGGAATACCCGGAAGCTCAAACGCTTCGCGCAGACCGTTCACCAGATAGCGCTTGTATTGCTCAGGCATTTGATCACCGCGCGAAGCCATCAAAACAAATGTTGGTGGTCGCGCTTTAATCTGCGCCATGTAACGCGGTTTAATCCGCTTACCATTTACGCTTGGTGCTGGGTTACGCTCCATCATATAACGAAGCCAACGGTTCAAATCACCCGTCTTCACGCGGGCGCACCAGTCATCATATGCTCTAGCAACCGCTGGCATTAATCGCTCAGTACGTTTTCCTGTGAGACCGGAAAGTGTAACCAGTGCAGCGCCTTTTGCCTGCGGAAGGTGCTCTTTCAAACGGCGCTCAAGCTCTTTCATCGCCATTCCGTGGTTCTCGATCGTATCCCATTTAGATACGACGAACACGACGGCGCGGCCTTCTCTCAAAGCCAGATCAGCAATCTGTAGGTCTTGCTTCTCAAACGCGTCTTCTGGATCCATGACCAACGCAATCACGTCGGCATACTTTAGCGAACGCACCGTTTCACCAGTCGACATACGCTCAAGACGTTCCTGGACTTTCGATTTACGACGCAAACCTGCAGTATCAACAAGACGAACCTCGCGGCCTTCCCACATCCAAGACAATGTCACTGAATCCCGGGTGATCCCAGCCTCAGGGCCGGTTAGCATCCGCTCTTCACCAACCAGCTGATTGATCAGGGTCGATTTACCTGCATTCGGGCGGCCAACAATCGCCAGCCGTATAGGTTTAACCTTTGCGGCTTCTTTAGCTTCTTCGATTTGAACCGCTTCAGCGTCGTCATCGATGCCCGCTTTTTCGAAAGCAGCTTCCAACTTGTCAGCCGTCATATATGGATCATCCATATCAAGCCCTTCAAGTTGATCGATAATGCCGTGGTTAAAGCTGTCCCGTTCTTCTTCTTGTTCGGCCTCAAGCGCCTTTTGAAAAAGCTCTTCGCCAAGTGCTTCACGAATAGCAGAATACAAATCGGCCATACCTTCGCCGTGCGCGCCGGATAGGCCAACAGGCTCACCTAGGCCTAGATTCCAAGCTTCAAGAAGGCCATCTGACCCGGCACGCCCTTCAGCCTTATTCGCGGCAAGGACGATTGGCATATCTGCGCGGCGCAGCAGCTGGGCAAACCGCTCATCAACAGAAGTGATACCAACACGGGAATCGATCAGGAATAGCGCGAGTTCTGCTTCGCGAATTGCGATTTCCGTCTGCTCGCGCATACGCGACTCGAGGGAACCGTCATTCACGTCCTCAAACCCAGCTGTGTCGATCAGAGTCAGCGGAAGGTCGGCCAACCGCCCCGTCGCTTCCTTACGGTCACGCGTAACACCCGGTTGGTCATCAACAAGCGCCAGTTGCTTACCAGCAAGGCGATTAAAAAGTGTGGACTTACCGACATTCGGTCGTCCAACGATAGCAATTTTGAGCGGCATAGCGCGTCCCAATCATAAAAAAATATTGGCGCGCTTAGCTTTGCTAATTAATAGCAATCAGGCGCGCATCATCAGTCAAAACGATAAGTTTCTCCTGAACAGCAATGGGCTCGATATAGACAGCGCCGCCGAGTTTCAAGCGATTAAGCTCATCACCCGTCTGTGGATCAAGTGAAATTAGGTCACCCTGAGAGGACGCAATCAGAATTTTACCGGAAGCAATTACAGGTCCGGCATATGTCACACGTCCCTTTTTCTTCTCTTCATTCTTAAATTTAGTCAGATCTTTTACCCAAATGACCTGCCCAGTACCTGCTTTGATACAAGCAATCTCAGCTTCAACACCCATGACAAACAAATACTCACCAGCAAGCGCGGGGGCTTGCGTTGTGCCTATCGGTTGTTGCCAAACGCGGGTGCCTGTCCGGCCATCAATCGCGGCCAAGACGCCAGATTGACTTGCTGCAAAGACAAGGCCGCCGCCTAAGATCGGGCGACCGCCAATATCGTTAATTGCGGAAATCGGCGTGAACTGTCCCGGGCTTGCAAGGGCTTCGTCCCACAGACGACGTCCATTCGCAGCCAAATAGGCAATGATTTCGCCGGACGAATACGGCGTAACGACGATATCTTCGACCGCAGCAGGGCTAGGTGATCCAAGGACGCGCGCCGACTCAGCGATAGCTTGATCCGACCAAATCAAAGAACCGTCATCAAGATCAAACGCAATAACTTCATTATTGTTAGACGAAACAAAAATCCGGCCGTCTTTAATCGTCGGGGAGCCTGTCATAGGTGCTTCGGTTTTCGTACGCCAAAGTTCCGCGCCCGACGCGGCATCCAAGGCCGTCACAAAGCCATAACCGCTAGCAACGACAAGCGTCGTGCCCTCAAGCGCGATGCCTGAACCAATGCTTATGCCGTCACGGCGGCTACCGGACTTAAGCTTTGTGCTCCAGCGCTTACCGCCCGTATTCACATCAATCGCAGAGATCATCTGCTCAGAATCGATCGTGAAAATCGTATCCGCACTGGCGACAGGCGCAGTGGTGAGCGCAGATTTCTTATCGGAGCCTTTGCCAACACTGGTCCGCCAAGCAACGGTAAAATTAGAGGCCGCAGAAATATGCCCAACCGCTTTGCTCGCCCGGCTACCGGCTTGTGGCCAGCCATCCGTCAAAGCGCGCGGCGGTGGCAGCGTGATAATCTCGCTCACAAGGTCTGGATCAGGTGTAAGCCGCTCGTCGGTCAGCACCATTGTGATGCGACCTTCTTTTTCGGCAGCACTTGCTTCTTCTTTGGCGGCTTTGCCACGATCCAAGATCGAGCAACCACAAAGGGCCAGCGCTGATGTCGCTAATAGTCCAATTTTTAAGCCTTGAACGAAAGTCATTCACCTGTCTCCTCAGCGGGGGCCGTTTCGACCGGGGTTGTTTCTTCTACAATTGGCTCTGCAATATCTTCAGCTCGCGGCGCAACCGTCTCGTCAAGCACGAGCGGCGGCATAGATGCCAGCGCCTGTTCAGCGCGTGTCAGGACGCCAGGCGGCACATCTTGTGCGAGGCGCAAGAATGTAAACTGCTTACGCGCGAACTCTACATCACCTTCTTGCAACGCTTTGGCCGCAATCAATTCAAGGGCAAGCGCGCCAAAAGCTGATTCCTCACCGCTAAGAGGCGCCAGAAGGGTTTCTAACTCAGAACGAGGTGACGTATCTGCCTTAAGATATGCCGCTTTAATCAGAGCAAGCTTCTCAGTCGGCGTTTCGACAGCGCCGGCAGATCTCATCAATACTTCAACCGTCGCGGCCTCATCGCCATTCGCATCAAGTCTGACCCGCGCCAAATAGTGACCCGCGACAGGTGAAACCCGTACATCGGACTCTACCAACTCTACCAATCCAGCGGCTGCAGCTTCATAGTTGCGCTCATCAAGCTCGGCTAATGCGGCTTCCAATTTGCTGGCATTCGTTTCTATCGTTCGCGCCTTGCTGTATTGAAGGTATTCATTCAACCCGACGCCGCCGATTATCAAAGCAACGGCTAGATACGCAAAGATACCGTATTTCTTCCAGGCAACAGTCAGCTTTTCCTGACGTAGGCCTTCTTCTACTTCTTCAAAAATATCAGCCAAAAGAGGTCACTCCACGTACAGGCAAGTCATAATTTCAGCGCACCCTAGCCGCGCCCGCGCGACCCGGCAACGCACAAGGGCTAAGTGTCTTCAGGTTTACGCAGTTGATAGGTTTGCGCCTTGGCGGGAAACGCCCGAGAACGCACTTCTTTCGCGTAGTTTTCTGCCGCAGTGGATATCTCGCCGCGAAGGTTTCCAAACTTCTTCACAAACTTCGGAACCCAGTCGAAAACGCCGAGCATATCATCGGTAACGAGGATTTGTCCGTCGCATCCAGCTGACGCGCCAATCCCAATTGTCGGGCATTCCACTGCGGCAGTAATCTCATTGGCCAGCTCTTCTGAAACGCCTTCGACCACGATTGCGAATGCGCCGGCGCGGTCGGCCGCCACAGCCTCATCCAATGCCATATCCCATTCCGCTTGCGACCTACCTTTGGCGCGAAATCCGCCGTCTACATTGACCGCTTGCGGGCGCAGGCCAACATGCCCCATCACCGGAATGCCGCGCTCTACCAAATGCCGGATCTGCGTTGCCGCATACGCGCCGCTTTCAATCTTAACTGCGTGGCACCCCGTTTCTTTCATAATCCGGGCGGCGTTCAGGAAAGCCTGATCGGAATTAGTTTCATACGAACCAAAGGGCATATCGACGACAACAAATGCCTGATTGGACCCGCGCATAACCGCTTGCCCGTGCAGGATCATCATCTCGATTGTCACGCCAACCGTAGAGGGCAATCCGTGCACCACCATGCCAAGACTGTCACCAACCAGCAAAACATCACAATGAGGGTCTAACAGACCAGCCATCGGCGCGTCATACGCCGTCAGGCAGACCAAAGGCATACCGCCCTTCGCTTTAGCAATGTCTTTGACAGTCTTACGTCGTACTTGTGTTTGGGCAGACATTCAAAATCCTCTTGAATCTGATACTCGCCGCTCTGTAACAGACACAACGCATCACGCAAAAGGACATTGCTGTAATGTTAGCCGATCGCATTCACGCCAAACAAGATTGGATGCAACCAAAGCGCAATCGCGGCATATACGCCAAGCCCAACCACAATTGCGACCAAGTCCATTGCTGGGTTCACCGTCGCGTCGGGTCCAGGCCCATTATCGCCGCGCTTCTTGACCATGATGCGATCAAACACGGCGTAGGCTAAGAAGCTTCCAAACAGCAGAACCGAGTTTAGTTCCCCATTCGCCAATAAATGGCCAAGCGCCCAAATCTTCACGGCAAGCAGCATTGGGTGCTTCGCGATTTTGCTGATCTTCCCTGCTGGCAATTGCGACGCCACAAGTAGAATCAATGCCGGCACCATCAGCAGTAAATTGATGTGCTGCATCCATGTTGGCGGCACATACAACACGCCTGCCCCACGCGATGCGCCGTACCCATAACAAATAAGCACAAAGCCGATGATCGAGGCCACGCTGTAAAGCCCCATATAGGGCCCATAACCAAGCTTTACTTTGATATCTTTCTCCGGCGCCCGGCTCCTCACCGCACTAAAAATATGGATCGCAAAGAACAGCACCAAGCCTAGAACAAATACCGTCATATCATTTCCTCCATTGATTTCCCTCTATCTGACTCGGAGGGGTTTGCGCAAAAAATTTAATGAAATTATTGTTGATCGATAAATATTATATGATAAACAGAAAACCTCAGGTGGAGAGACCGGAGATATAAAATGACTGCAAGAAGCACAATCGCGATTCTAAGCGTTCTAAGCGCTGCGTGCCTAACACCCGCTGCTATGGCGGCAAATTGGGTGCCGGCGTCCGGACAAGATGCGCAGAACCCCGCAATGATTTTCACTGAAACCGACAACGGCGCCGCCCTTCTGGCGTGTTCGCAAGACGGAAAGTTTATCGCAAGCCTCAGCAATGATGGAAACGATTTCGCCAAACGCATGAAAGCTAAAGCGAAGTACAGTCGCGGCGCGACGGTTGCCTTGGAAGTCGGCGAAAGAGCCATCACGACAGCGAGCTGGAGATGGATGCCCGCGATTGATACGGTACTCTCAACTGACCACCTTCAAGCCGCAAAAATCTTCAATGCATCTGTCCGGGGTGAACCGGTTAGCATTTCTGTTGACGGAAAGCCGTTCACAACGCTCAACTTGCCTAAGACGGATGAAACATTTTCTGCATTCGCCAGCACCTGCAAAGAAAGACGCAATAAAAACTGATATGTATTTGCGTTAATGGATTACGCGTCTACGTTTGCCACACCACAAATTGAAACGAAAATAGGATAGACCCATGAAAACCGCTCTAGGACTAAGCACCATCGCGTTACTATGCAGCGGTCTATCATTCGCTCAGGTTGATCAGACCGAGGCAACCGTAGAATATATTGACGAGATCACAGCGCCCGAAGAGTTTGAAATCGATCCGGGAAATTGGATTCTGGAGAAATCTGAGACCTGGAGCGTCGATGGTTCGGATGCTGGCAGCAGTGCGGACTTCAAGGCTAAAATCCATAAACTGTCTCTGGCTGGGCCTGACGAAACCGCGCTAGTACTCTCATGCCAAATCATATTGGAAGAGGGCGTTGAAAAATCTCAACTCAACGCCGCTTTTGATCTTGAGAAATCTGTCGACAAGGCTCGTCGCCGAATGAACCTGAGACATATCACTGGGAAACTTCAAGTGGGCGAAAAGGCGAAGTCTGAACGCTGGATATGGAACCCCGACACAATGCGTGTCGTGCCTCATAACCGCGAGGTGCCACGTCGCTTGTTTAACGCAGGTGTGCGCGGCGATAATGTGCGTTTAAAAGTGCTTGGGAAATGGCAGATCGAAATGCAACTTCCAGAAATGAACGATCAATTCAAAGCGTTCGCAAAAGCCTGCCCCGCACTGCAGCCCAAGAAGAAATAGTGCTTAATCTGCCATCGCAGGGATAATCGTAACGCTCTCGCCGCAGCCGCATGCATCGGTTTGGTTTGGATTTCCAAACGTGAACCGTTCGTGCAGCAGTGTGGTTTCATAATCAACCGTTGAGCCAAGCAGGAACAAAACCGCTTTGGCATCAACGACGATTTTCACGCCTTTGTCTTCGACAATCTCATCAAACTGCTCGGGCGCTTCGACATAGTCCATGACATATTCCATGCCCGCACAGCCGCCATTGGTCACGCCAACCCGCAAATAACCTGCGCCTTTTTCAGACATAATCTCTGCGACACGCGCCGCAGCTGCGTCTGTCAGGGAAACTAGTTTGGGTCTCGGTCGTCTGGCCATTTATAGTATTTAGGCTTTCTTGGTTCTCTCTTCAAGAAAAGAGCTACCCCATACACGGGTGTAGTTGGTCTAGCATCGGCAGATCTCTGCTATTGGGCGCTTCAATCAATGCTCTACATAAATCTGAAGTATGGAAGTTACAGCCTGTGGCGTGCCTTTTATTCAAATTCTTTGATCTCAGCGGAAGCATGTCGGAAAAAGTTTCCCATAGAAAGGTTTCTGCCCGCAAACTAAATTTAAAGTAGTATCCTTGGTTCGCTAGAGACAGCAGCCATGCATCTACCTCGCACACATATTCAACTGCGCATTGACGAGTAATTTTGTGGCCGTCGCGATAGAACAGCTCGCCACTTTCTAATTGACGCAGCGGCGTAAACAGCTCGGCCTGATCTTCATAACTGAAGTTGAGTGGCCCGCAAGTTTTCGCGCTCTTCTCCTGAGCTTCAACAGGAACGATTGCTATACTGAGCCAAAACACAAGCAACGAGGTGATCTTGGAAACACTCAATTAAAGCATATTCAGCGCAAGGCGCGCTTCGTCCGACATACGTGATGGATCCCAAGGCGGATCGAACGTCAAACGCACCTCAACATCGACGACGCCTTCGACAGTCCGCGCAGCATTCTCAATCCAGCCCGGCATGTCGCCGGCCACCGGACAACCCGGCGCGGTTAGCGTCATATCGATATCAACCTTGCGGTCATCATCGATATCGACCTTATAAATCAGGCCAAGCTCATAAATATCAACCGGGATTTCAGGGTCGTAAACGGTCTTGAACGCCGTGATAATATCATCGGTAATTCGGTTCAATTCAGCTTGCGGAATCGCAGACGGCTTCTCTTCTGCCGTTTCCGGCGCAGAGACGTCAATTACGTCGCGAGGGGTCAAATCATCTGCCATGTTAAAGCCTATATAAGCATCCCGCGCGCTTTGTGTAGCGCCTCAATGAAAGCATCTACTTCTGTTTCAGTATTATAGATACCAAAGCTGGCCCGCGCCGTCGCCGAAACACCAAGATGCTTCATCAATGGCTGCGTACAATGATGCCCTGCCCGAACCGCCACGCCGTAGCGATCAATGATCTGTGCAATGTCATGCGGATGCGCGCCTTCCAGGCTGAAAGACATGACTGCGCCTTTGCCCGCCGCTGTGCCATAAACGGTAATGCCATTCACGCCCCGCACGCCTTCGACAGCGCGTTCATATAAACGGTGCTCGTGCGCCTGCACGTCGGCCATATCGAAAGCTGAAAGCCATTCTATCGCTGCGCCAAATCCAATCGCTTCAAGAATGGGCGGCGTGCCGGCTTCAAACTTATGCGGCGCCTCATTATAGGTCACGCGCTCTTTCTCGACGATTTCAATCATCTCGCCGCCGCCTTGATATGGGCGAAGACGAGCAAGTGAAGCCGCCCTCCCATACAAAGCACCTACGCCTGTCGGGCCATAAATCTTGTGCGCGGTAAGGACGTAATAGTCGCAGCCGATGGCCTGCACATCGACATCCATGTGGACGCCTGACTGACAGCCATCGAACAGGACTTCAGCGCCAGCAGCATGCGCGATGCGAACAATCTCTTTCGCATCCGTCACCGTCCCCAGCACATTCGACATATGCGTAACAGCGACGATCTTCGTCTTGGGACCAACAGCCTGCTCAAGCGCAGCCATATCTAGCGCGCCCGTCTCATCCACATCGACCCACTTTATAACAGCGCCGTGTCGTTCGCGCAGGAAATGCCACGGTATAATATTGGAGTGGTGCTCCATCACAGACAGCACGATCTCATCGCCCGGCTGAATTTCACCCGCAATTCCAGACGCGACCAAATTGACCGCCTCCGTTCCACCTTTGGTGAAGATAATTTCGTCAACCGATCCAGCGTTCAAGAACCCTCGCACCAGCTCGCGTGCGCGCTCAAATGCATCAGTGGTCTCATTCGCAAGCGTGTGGAGCCCGCGGTGCACGTTCGCGTAAGCGGTACGCGCTTGATCGGCCATCCCATCGATCACCGCATTCGGCTTCTGCGCACTCGCCGCATTGTCCAGATAGACGAGCGGCTTGCCATTAACTTCACGGCTCAGAATCGGAAACTCTGCACGGATCGCATCAATATCGAAAGTTCTGGTCATTAGCGTGTCTCTGCCAAGAAAGCGTGCGCCGCATCAAGCATCGCTTCAACCACGCTTTCGCTCGCTTCTTCCAAAGCTTCAGCAATGAATGCTTCGGTCAAAATTGCGCGGGCTTGCGCCAAAGGGATACCGCGTTGACGCATATAGAATAGTTGATTTTCGTCCAACGCGCCTGATGTGTTGCCGTGCGCGCACTCAACGTCATCTGCATAGATTTCCAGCTCTGGCTTAGCAAAAACGGTTGCGCCTTCTTCCAGCAGCAAAGCCTGATGCTGCATGTCCGCATCGGTAAACTGGCCTATCGTGCGTGGTACGTGGAATTTACCCTGGAACACACCCGTACCGCCCTTCAGGACAGCACCCTTGGTGGTCTGCCGCGTTACGCTACTCGGCGCACCATGGCGTACATGGCTGGTCAGGTCAGCGTGGAAGCCATCGGCGCATAGATAAGCTGCATTGATTTCCGCATGGCTACGGCTTTCCTGATGCGTCACACGCGTTTCGATCCGCGCGACTTTCGCGCCAAACGCCAATGCCGTTTGAAGATAGCGGGATTTTTCGCCAAGCGTCACAACACCCGTAATCGCTTGAGCTTCATCTGCGCCGCCGCGTTGCAAGATCGTCCGGCGAACCTCGCCGCCCTCCTGCATACCAATCTCAATCAGGAAAGATGAAAACCCTGATCCGCCAAGATGGCTTTCAATCAGGTCCAGTGAAGCACCCGGACGTACAATAACGGCAACGCGGGCAAAATTCGTCTCGTCCCGGTCGCCCTTACAGACGATGTGCAAAGGTGCCTTTACCTCATCCGTCACTTCGATGATCAAGCTATCCATGCCGCCAACACGGCCAGCCAGCGCCGCCGTCATCGCGCCAAGTGGTACGTCTTCCGCATTGCCTAGTGATTGCGCTGGGTCTCGCGGATGCAGCCTGATGCCTGCGGGCAAATTCGTCGGCAGGGTTACGCCGCGCGCCGAAAACTCAATCACGGCATGATCGCCGCTTGGTAAAGCTTCAGATTGCGAGGCATTCTTCGACGATTCTACGCTCTTCAGCGCAGCTTTAAAGTCGGTCCATTTCCATGCTTCCATGCGTCGATGGGGCAAACCGGTTAGCGCAAATGCTTCAAACGCCCGCTCACGCTGCCCATTTTCAGGCAGCATCGCATAGCGCGCAATCAGCTCCAGCTCAGCTGAGCCCGGATTACGAAATTTGTCGCGAAGATCTGAAACAGAGACAGCCACTATGCCGCCTCTCCCATAACTCCATCATAGCCCTCAGCTTCCAGACGATGCGCCAAGTCTGGTCCACCTGTCTTGATGATCTTACCGTTCGCTAGAACATGAACTTTGTCAGGTTTGATATAATCAAGCAGGCGTTGATAGTGCGTAATGACCAACATGCCACGCTCCGGTGAGCGCAGCGCGTTCACGCCCTCTGCCACCGTCCGCAAAGCATCGATGTCCAAGCCGGAATCAGTTTCATCCAGGATCGCAAAGCGCGGCTCCAGCATCATCATCTGATAAATCTCTAGGCGCTTCTTCTCACCGCCAGAAAAACCAACATTCAGCGGACGTTTCAGCATGTCCGGTGTCAGGTTCAGTTTCCCAGCAATGTCGCGTGACATTTTGATAAAGTCAGGCGCAGAGATTTCATCTTCGCCGCGCGCTTTGCGCTGGGCATTCATTGCCGTGCGAACAAATGTCATCACTGGCACACCCGGTATCTCAACCGGATACTGGAACGACAGGAACAATCCCTTGGCCGCGCGCTCTTCTGGGTCCATTTCCAAAATGTCTTCACCGTCCAGCGCAGCCGAACCGCCAAGCACTTCGTATCCGGGCCGTCCTGTCAGGACATAAGACAGCGTGGACTTGCCCGCACCGTTCGGCCCCATGATCGCGTGAACCTCGCCCGCAGGCACCTCTAGCGACAAGCCATTAATAATGGTCTTTGCTTCGTCACCCTCGCCAACTTGGGCGGTCAGATTGTGTAAATTCAACATGCTCGCCATGTAGAGCTGATGGAGGCGAATTCAAAGGGCTAAACGTCGCGCAACGCAGCGATTTTAACCCTGCCAGTCCCGGCGATCCATATCCAGCAAGTTCTGGCCGCTTAAAGCCTCTTCCAGATCGATCTCATTCATCAGCAATTGACCGATATAATGGACGCTTTCTTCCTTGCCGCTAATCACGCGCTTAAGCGCTGTATTGATGGGTGTCGCAACACCCTGCGGCCCGACCAGAACAAACGTGTCTAGGCCAGGGTTAAGGCCATAATGCTCGGCAAATGTGGGGTTCGACTGCAAGAACGTATCAAACCGCTCCCACTGCCAATTTAAATCGGAATTTGCGCGGATGACCTGACCAAGATACAGGCCGGCAAACGTCACGGAATTGTCGCCGCGCCCGTCCATCATCAAAATCTCACCGGCGCGGCCAGTGCCCGCCTGCAACTTATTGATCGTGTGGACATCGGCCAGCCAGCTATCAATCTCAAGCAGGCTCTCAATTGAGTAGTCCAGCTTTGAGCGATCCAACCGGTTCGACAACAGGATAAGCGATCCGCCTTCTGGCCCCATAAATTGGGCCAGCGCGTCATCAATGTCGGCAACTTTGACAGTTGGCGCGATTGCCCCATCAAGAATGGCCTGTCCGCTATCTCGCGTCGCAGGCGTATTTGATGTGCCAGTATTCGCGCACCCCGCGAGTGCAACCACTAGAATGAACCAAAACCGGGACATTTCTCTCACTTTTCGCCTCATACACGAACTCTATGGTTCTATCATAGCAAACCCTGTGCCGCCTTGTGATGGCAAGGTTTTTTGGCAGTAAAACTTACGAGCACGGCAACACTAGCGACCTAAGATATAGATCGTCTTAGCGATTTCTGTAACATAGCAACCTAAATATCAGCTTCTGGAAATGCGCCTCATGATTACTCTCGACCAACTTAAG